>JAADGZ010000173.1:3868-6000 GCA_013152045.1 Gammaproteobacteria bacterium | reverse complement strand
AAATGGACATCAGCACCACGCACAGCACCACCCCCAAGATGTCGATATAGGTGGCACGGAAAAAAGCCAGCAACATGGCGAAGGTAATGTTAACCAGAAGACCAATAATAAAAACCGGCATGGCAATCGCAAGACTCGGCCACATGCGCTGACTGATGTCGAAACCGATATCCCGGCCATCGTCGGCGCTGCCAAAGTTGAATGCAAACAGGCTTACCGACTTATCGAAAAATATGGTATCGGTCAGCGCGCCCAATCCAGCAGCATCAGCGTTATACATTAACGGTTTATCATAACCACGTTCCTGCTTCCATTTGTCAATCGCCGCAGGCGTCACCCGCTTCATCCCCAGATGCATGCGCGCCATATCGTCGGGACTATTTACCAAAAAGAATAACGAGAAGGTCAGCAAATTCACGCCAATCAGGATGGGGATCGCATAAAGCATGCGTCGAACAATATAGGCAAACATCAGCGCTTACCCTCGGTTCGGACAAGTGCAGGCTGACGTTCCTTGCGCCGGTAAACCACGATAGCCGGGATCAGAGTAACCACCAGCAGCAACAGCAACAGTGCCAGCGGCCAAACGATGGGCTGGTTCCACTCGGCCCGTTTTTGTTCACGTAATTGAGGATCGATACGCCGATACATCAGGGTGTTATGCGCCATCAGGTTGGGCTTGGCATTGTGATACCAGCTCTGATGCAGAACAAACTGTTTAGGATAAAAGCCCCAGATCCACGGCCCGTCACGACGTGCTATGGCAACCATGCGTTTGATCAGAGCCAGACGCTCAGGCGTATTATTCATGGTTTTCATTTTTTCAAACAAGCGGTCGAACTTCACATTGGCATAGTTGGCTGCATTCTCGCCATGATGTTTTGCCTTGCCATTGGCGCCGTATAATAAAAACAGAAAATTTTCTGGATCAGGGTAGTCCGCATTCCAACCCCACATGAACAGTTGCGCATTGCCCTTACGCATTTTCTCCTGGAAGCGATTGTAGTCGGTATTGCGCACCACTAACTCTAAATCAATTTTTTTCAATTGCTTGCGCAACCAGTCAAAACGCGCCTTGTCTTCCGGACCGCCGCCGGTAATATCCAGATGAATCAGCAAAGGCTTGCCTGTACGCGCATCCCGTCCACCCGGATAGCCCGCACGCGCCAATAAGGCTCTCGCCTCAGCCACGGATTTGCGTTGCGGGCGGCCATTACGCCAGTCATAAACATAGGGGTCAATTCCCGCTTTGCCACCAACATAACCGAAAATACCTGGCGGAATCATGCCCTGCGCGGGCATCCCCCGACCATTGGCAAAAATGGAAATAAACTCTTCATAATCCACCGCGATGGCAATCGCCCGCCGCAACAAACGTGCATGTTCGGAATACCCACCAACAACCGGATCCAACATGTTAAAGCCCATATAGGAAATCGAGGTTTGTACACTGGTCAGCAGTTTGATCCCTTTGGCCTGCATTAGTGGCGTCAACTCGGCTTCGCCCTGGTTACTGAACTGAATAGCCTGATCAAAACTGTCAGAACTCACGCCGGATACATCATAATAACCTTGCAAAAATTTGTTCCAGTAGGGGATGCTTTCCTTTTCCAGGTTGTAAACCACCTTATCTATAAACGGCAAGCGTTTACCGGCATCCACCAGCCAGCCTTTGGCCCGATCCCCAGGCTCACCAACCGAGGGATAAAACTGCGCATGAAAATTGGGGTTACGTTCCAGCACCATACGCAGGTTGGGATCGTTGACCGTGAGCATATAGGCACCCGTGCCCACCGGATACCAGTCAAGGCTGATATTGCGCTTTTTCATGCCTGGCTGAGAATAAAAACGATCGGCTTCCCAGGGCATAGGTGCAAAAAACGGCATCGCCAACCAGTACAGCAACTGGGGATAACGGCCTTTTACCTTGATGCTATAGGTATAGCGATCTATCACTTTGACCCCCTCCAGGGGATAATCACGCAGATCCAGAAACGCTTTATCCTCGCCGACTTTTGCAACCTGCTGTTTCCAGGCCTGCGCCAGGGTAGCGGCATAATCGCTCAAGCCAACAATATATTCATTCATCAGGCCCTGTATGGGCGAACTCAGGCGCGGGTGTGCCAAACGCT
>JAADGZ010000173.1:0-3846 GCA_013152045.1 Gammaproteobacteria bacterium | reverse complement strand
GCTACCAGCTCACGACTACCCTGATAGGTAAAATCCGCCAGACTGTGCACGTTTTTCAAATCTTTTGCGGTTAAAGACAAATAACGCGGCTGACCCTGCTGATCCTGCGCAAAAGCAGGATGTGGCTGGTAACGAATACCGGGACGAATATGTATTTCATAGACACTGTAGGCAACCCTGGCGGCATCATCGTTGCCACTGATCTCACGACCTTTTGCATCATAGTAACGTGGATGAGGGATCTTCTCAGCCGTCAAGGGTTCCAGTTCATAGGGACGTTTGAGATAATGGTATTGCAATGGCGGTTCATAAATCTGGCCAATAAAGGCATATTCATTAGAACTGTAGGAACGGATAGGATCGAGATGCTTGGGACGTTCAGAAAAAGAAGAATAAAGGATATTCTTACCGCTATCACTCTTGGGATAGGGATTATTCCAGGCGGCCGAGGATGTTTGCGTCAGCAGCGCCGTTAACAGAACGGCGACGAATAGTGCTCGCCACAACAAGCGAGTCCATGCGGCAAACAGTGAAACATTGGTCAGGTTTCGATATGTCGCCAGTCGCGCCCCTTTTAATGCCAACAATATCGTGCTCTCTTTTAGATTCCGGCTATCAACCATTAAGTGACCATATTCATTATGACCGCAACAGCTTCATTTTGTTATGCAGTTTATTATAATCAGAAACTAAAGGAAAAGCCTCTGGTAAGTAAGCACTTAATAGCTTTTCAACTCTTTTCCCGGCAGCCTATTTCCGGTATGGTAGGCAAATTACGTGGTGCTGTGTATGCATAATTTAACTGGCAGGCCATCAATTTAGAATCATAAATTTCAAAGGTAAACAAGATGGGTTTTCTTCAAGGTAAACGCGCTCTGATCGTCGGACTGGCCAGCAACCGCTCTATCGCCTGGGGCATTGCCCAGGCCATGCACCGCGAAGGTGCTGAACTGGCCTTCACTTATCAAAATGAGAAACTTGAAGGTCGTGTGGCCAAGATGGCCGCCGAACTGGACTCTGAAATCATCGTCCCCTGTGACGTCAGCAGCGATGAAGAAATCGACACCGTATTCGACAAACTAGATAACTACTGGGACGGACTGGATATCATTATTCATTCGGTCGCCTTTGCCCCACGCGCTGAACTTGAAGGTGATTATCTTGACAGCGTCACCCGCGAAGGCTTTCGCGCCGCGCATGAAATCAGCTCCTACAGTTTTGCCGCCCTGGCCAAATCCGGCATTCGCATGATGGAAGGCCGTGACGGCGCCCTGCTGACCCTGAGCTACTTGGGTGCTCAGCGCGCCATGCCCAACTATAATGTCATGGGCCTGGCCAAGGCCAGCCTGGAAGCCAATGTACGCTATATGGCACAAAGCCTCGGCCCGGATGGCATCCGCGTCAACGGTATCTCTGCCGGTCCCATCAAAACCCTGGCCGCCGCCGGGATCAACAATTTCCGCAAAATGCTCAAAGAAGTAGAAAGTACCGCGCCCCTGCGCCGCAATGTCACTATCCAAGATGTCGGCAATACTGCTGCCTTTCTTTGCTCCGACCTGGCAGCCGGCATTACCGGCGAGATCACCTATGTAGATGCAGGCTACAATACTATTGGTATGCGCCCGCTGGAAGTTGAATAGACATAGCAGAGACGGGCCACACTATGTTTTGCTACTACTTGCAAAGGTGAAATGTTTGTGGCCCAGATAACTGCTTAGCACCGGCACACACAGGCCGATGAAATGAGCCACCTCCTGCGGGTAAAACATGAAACCCAGCCAGGGAAACAGATATTCCGCCAAACCAACGCTGATCAACCATACCTGAATTACAGCAGCGATATTGATCAAGCTAAAATGAAAAAATTCTTCATGCGCTTTTTTGCCGCTGGGTTTGAAGACCAAAAACTTTGACAGCAGATAAGCGGTCACCATACCCACGCCATAAGCTGCAATGACGGCGGTGCTAAAGCCCATCCACTGACTGAAAACAATCCGGCTGAGAAAGTTTACCCCGGCAGCAAAACCACCCACCAGCATAAACTGGATAAATTCTTTTTTGTTGTTCTGCGCGGCAGGTGAACTCATCTAACTACGTGTTCCTATTGTGTTTTTTTCAGACACCGACTATCCAATAAGCTCAGCATCGCCGCCTGGGTTTCGTTTTTCTATTCCCAGGCTAGCCTGAGTAGAACTAAATAACTGTTCCAAATACCAGATCATTTGTTCATTTCCCCGTTCATGGTGAGCTGGTCGAACCATGAGCGTGGAAATACTGTGAATAGAGTGCTTAATCCGCTGGTCCTTCGACAAGCTCAGGACGAACGAGCTTTCCAAAAGTGTACTGGTATTTGCAACGTTTATTTAGCCCCGATACATGGCCGCCATTTTTTGTCCCAGGCGTACACTCTCGGAAATAGAGCGATCTTCGGGATAATAATAACTGGTATCCGCAATATACAAGCCTTTTATATCCGTCTCGATGGGAGGTAATTTCTTTAGAAAACCCGGTGGGCAGATCGGCTGGGCAAAAGCGTAACGCGACACATGCGCATGGCTAAAATCGTCGTCCGCCAGATCCGGATTCAGTTTCTTTATATAGGACTGCGCCTCAGCAATAAATTCGTCATTGCTCATATCATGTTTGGCATGTGTCTGCGGCATATAATAAGGCACATACACGACGTGCGTTCCCAACGGGCGCAAATTGGAAAATTCGATAATACCGGGAATATCGATGGCTTCATCGCTAATGTTAAGCCAGAAATTATCGCTCACCGGTTTTTTCATCTGCAAAATAACGCAGACCACGCCCATATTCTGAACTGAACGATATTTCTGTTTGTATTCGTCAGGCAATGCCGGGATTATATCCGCCACCAGCGGCAAAGGAATGGTACTGAATACTGCATCATAATGCCGACTGTCGACATCGGTTCGCAGCACATCAAGCGCATTATTTTTTATGCTCAGTTGTCTAACCGCTGTTTTCAAATTAAACTTCCCGCCCAGCGCGCTTATCGCCTTTCCAAATTCATCTAACAAAGTCTGTGAACCGCCCTCCAGATAGCCCATTTGTTCCTGCATCAGACTCTTGCGTGAAACGCCCACGCGCTTGATGCGTGACCAGATCCAGGCCGCGGACAGATTATCCTTGTATTCGAAAAATTTGAGTGCAAACAAGCGCTGCCAAAACACCTCATAGGCACGTTTTCCAATCCAGCGACGAATCCATACCGAAGCTTCCTGTTCGTCCAGGTGTTGCCAGTTTTTAATTTTGGTTGAAACAAAAGCATGCAAGCCGTAACGCAGCTTCGAAATCAAAATCGAGTTCAGGAAATTTCAGCAGCGCAATCGGGTTGCCCCATTCATGTAGACGCCCCTTGAAATAATAGCCCATGCGCGTATCCGTCCAGCACAGCTTATCCTCGATACCCAGCTCTTTTAGAAGTTCAAACAGGCTTTGATCAGGCTTACAGATAAAATGATAATAACGCTCGATATTCAGACCGGCAAAATCAAAATGTGCCGCCATGCCGCCAATGCGATCATCGGCTTCATAAATATCCACCTCATGTCCCTGTTTGAGAAGATCGTAGGCACAGGCCAGGCCCATGACACCGGCCCCGATTACGGCAACTTTAGACATAGTGGTTCCTGATTAAAAGAGAATAAAGCTGTTATTTTGTAAATAACGCGGAGCCGCAGAGGCGCAAAGATTATTATTTTAAGGCATACATTTACAATCCGTGACATATTTATCTTTTTAAAACTCTGCGTCTTTGCGCCTCCGCGTCCTCTGCGTTTATATGACCAGCAAAAATAAGTGATTAAATCCACAATAAGC
>JAADGZ010000074.1 GCA_013152045.1 Gammaproteobacteria bacterium | reverse complement strand
GTAGTCCCAACCGGCATAAGGAGATAAAAAACTCCGATGATCTGCTGGATATGATTCAGCGGGTGCGGGATGTTACCGGCCTGCCGGTGGGCATCAAGACCGTGGTGGGTTCAGAAAAATTTCCGGAGGAACTCTGTGAAACTATTGTGCGCCGGGGCATGGATAGTGCGCCGGACTTTATTACTGTAGATGGGGGCGAAGGCGGCACCGGTGCAGCGCCTCAGTTGTTGGCCGATCATGTTGGCCTGCCCATTTCTGAAGCCCTGCCGATGATGGTGGACGCGTTGATGGCTTACGGTCTAAAAGATCGCGTTCGTGTCATTGCCTCCGGTCAGCTGGTGCAATCGGCGCGGATTGCTTGGGCGCTGTGTGTGGGTGCAGATTTTGTCGTCAGTGCGCGCGGTTTTATGTTTGCATTGGGTTGTGTGCAGTCGCTGCAATGTCACAAGGACACCTGCCCGACTGGGATCACTACGCATAACAAATGGCGTCAGCGGGGACTGGTGGTGCCGGTAAAAGCCAAACGGATAGCTCAGTATGCCTATTGGGTGAATCACGAGGTCAACGTGTTGGCGCATTCCTGTGGACTTCGCAATGCGCGTGAGTTTCGCCGTGAACACATCCGTATCGTGCAGAAGGCGGGCAAGAGCACTGCGTTGGACGAACTCTATCCCTACCGGGGCACGCGGCAAATCAATCCCGGTTAAGTGACTTGAATCCTCTCACAAAGACCCCATTTAGTTTTCAGTGAAACTCTAATTAGTTCCGTTCGCTCTGAGTCTGTCGAAGAGTGAACGGAATTAATTAAAGCTTCGTTAGAATTTACAAATACCTTCAGGGGATACCATTATGAGAATGGATAAACTTACCAGCAAATTTCAACTGGCAATAGCCGATGCGCAGAGCCTTGCCGTGGGCCGCGATCATCAGTTTATTGACCCGGTGCATCTGATGAGCGCCATGCTGGATCAGGAAGGTGGCAGCGTTTATCACCTGCTGACCCAGGCCGATGTCAACGTCAATCTGTTGCGTTCACAGCTGGGTGAGGCGCTAGATCGCTTGCCGCAAATTGGTGAAGCAACCGGCGACGTGCATATTTCCAACGATCTTTCCCGACTCTTGAACCTGGCCGACAAGCTGGCGCAGAAACGTAATGATCAATTTATTTCCAGCGAACTGTTTGTGCTGGCGGCGATAGATGACAAAGGCACGCTGGGTGATATTCTGCGCAAGGCCGGAGCGGTAAAAGGCGCGCTGGAAAAAGCCATTGAGAATATTCGTGGTGGGCAGAATATCAATGATGCCAATGCTGAAGAGCAGCGTCAGGCACTGGAAAAATACACCATTGATCTCACCGAGCGCGCCGAACAGGGCAAGCTTGATCCGGTAATTGGTCGTGATGATGAAATTCGTCGTGCCATCCAGGTGTTGCAGCGTCGCACCAAAAACAATCCGGTATTGATCGGCGAGCCGGGAGTGGGCAAGACCGCGATTATCGAGGGTTTGGCGCAGCGTATTATTAACGGTGAAGTGCCGGAAGGCATGAAGCACAAACGGGTGCTGTCGCTGGATATGGGCTCACTGCTGGCTGGTGCCAAATACCGCGGTGACTTTGAAGAACGTCTGAAAGCGGTACTCACGGATCTGTCCAAACAGGAAGGCCAGGTTATTCTGTTCATCGATGAAATTCATACCATGGTCGGCGCAGGCAAGGCTGAAGGGGCAATGGATGCGGGCAATATGCTGAAACCGGCATTGGCACGCGGCGAACTGCACTGCATCGGCGCAACCACGCTGGATGAATACCGTAAGTACATCGAAAAAGATGCGGCGCTGGAGCGACGCTTCCAAAAGGTGCTGGTGAGCGAACCGAGCGTGGAAGATACCATTGCGATTCTGCGTGGCCTGAAAGAAAAATATGAAGTCCATCATGGTGTGGACATTACTGATCCGGCTATTGTTTCGGCTGCAGTGTTGTCACATCGCTACATTGCCGATCGGCAATTGCCGGACAAGGCGATTGATCTGATCGATGAAGCGGCATCGCGTATTCGTATGGAAATCGACTCCAAACCAGAATCTATGGATAAACTTGATCGCAAATTGATCCAGTTAAAGATCGAACGTGAAGCCTTGAAAAAGGAAAGCGACAAGGCCTCAAAAGAGCGCAGAAAAAAACTGGAAGATGAAATCAGTTCATTGGAACGCGAATACAGTGAGCTGGAAGAGATCTGGAATACCGAAAAGGCCGCCGTGCAGGGTAGTCAGCACATCAAGGAAGAACTGGAACGGGCGCGGCTGGAGCTTGAAACCGCACGCCGCGCCGGCGATCTGGCACGCATGTCCGAACTTCAGTACGGTCGCATTCCGGATTTGGAAAAACAGTTGGACATGGCCGCGCAGGCAGAAATGCAGGAAACCACCCTGCTACGCAGCGCGGTGGGTGAAGAGGAAATCGCAGAAGTGGTATCCAAATGGACGGGTATTCCTGTATCGAAAATGCTTGAAGGTGAACGCGATAAGTTATTGCGTATGGAAGAGGCCTTGCATAGTCGCGTAGTGGGTCAGAATGAAGCGGTCAAAGCCGTCTCCAATGCTATTCGTCGTTCGCGAGCGGGGTTGTCGGATCCCAGTCGGCCCAATGGTTCGTTCCTGTTCCTTGGGCCGACCGGGGTGGGCAAGACCGAGCTGACCAAGGCACTGGCCGAATTTCTGTTCGATACAGAAGATGCCATGGTGCGCATCGACATGTCTGAGTTTATGGAAAAACATTCCGTCGCGCGTCTGGTCGGTGCGCCTCCTGGCTACGTCGGTTATGAGGAAGGCGGCTATTTGACCGAGGCGGTACGGCGCAAACCTTATTCCGTGATCTTGTTGGATGAAGTGGAAAAAGCACATCCTGATGTGTTTAACATCCTTCTGCAGGTGCTGGATGATGGTCGTCTGACCGATGGTCAGGGACGCACGGTAGATTTCCGCAACACGGTGATCGTCATGACCTCAAACCTGGGTTCGCAGCAGATTCAGGAAATGAGCGGTGAGGAGAACTATGATGCAATGAAGTCAGCGGTGATGGAAATCGTCGGCCAGCACTTCCGGCCCGAGTTCATCAACCGCGTCGATGAGCTGGTAGTCTTCCACCCGCTGGGCAAAGAAGAGATTAGGTCGATTGCCGTGATTCAGTTCGACTATCTGCATGAACGCCTACGCAGTCGGCAGATGGATATCGAAATTACCGATGCGGCGCTGGATAGAATTGCCGAAGCGGGCTTCGATCCGGTCTATGGCGCACGGCCATTGAAACGTGCCATTCAGCAGGAGATCGAAAACAGCCTGGCCCAGGAAATCCTCTCGGGCAAATTCCTGCCGGGGGATGTGATCGTGGTCGATGCTGACAGTGAAGGCTTTCGCTTTAGCAAGTCGG
>JAADGZ010000246.1 GCA_013152045.1 Gammaproteobacteria bacterium | reverse complement strand
TTCATAAAACATCTCATAAAAAAATTGCCGTGCGATTACAGAAATGCATTCAATTTTAATAGTGTGTTATCTATTGCAGTATTGGCGACAGAACAGGCTGAACAATATCAGGCAGACAATAGAATAAATCCGCTGAAAACTGCCGATATCTAAAAAGTGGCGAATGAACTCAAATGCCCTACTTGAAAATACAAAAATTTTATGTAGGGTTAACAAATTGTTCTTTGGAACAGTTTCGCGTGTCACAACGGGCGCCTGCAAGGATTATGCTTTAAAGGTTCTATATGCGAACTCGGCAACTGGCGGTTTTCTTTGTAGATATTCTGTATGGCCGTAAGAATGGTCTTGAGGCTTTTAGTCCTGGCGTCAAAACGGACACACTATAGCGCATATGTAGACCCCCATTGTTTCAGTGCAATTAATACGGGTTTCAGGGTTTTTCCCTTTTCCGTCAGATCGTATTCGACTTTTGGGGGGACCTGAGCATAGACGGTGCGCCGGATGAGGCCGTCGCGTTCCAGCTCGCGCAGCTGTTTGGTAAGGGTTCGGGCGCTGATTTTGCAAATAATCCGGCCAAGCTGGTTGAACCGGTAGGTGCGCTCGCTCAGGCGAAACAGAATAACGCCCTTCCACTTGCCGCCGATAAGGTCAAGGGTCGCCTCCATCGGGCAGTTAATAACATCGCTCAAATCATGTTTTTGTTTTCTCATATTTCTGTTTTCTCATAGTAGTATCCAAACTGTAAGTATAGGCCCTATTAGTGCATACTTACATGAATTCTTTATATGGGCTAGATCTCTCGTAACAAAGGAGATTGACTAATGACACTATCCCAAACACCCGAATTGTTCTGGTTGGCGCTTAGCCTTGTTTTAACCGGCTTGTTGTGGGCCCCGTACATAATGCAACTGATTATTCAACTGGGGCCGGTTGAAGCCATCTGGGACCCGACCGGCGCCCATCCTCATGATGCGCAGTGGGCGTTACGGGCAAGGCTGGCGCATTATAACGCCGCTGAAAACATGGCTGTCTTCGCCCCGCTGGTCATTTTGGTATATGTGCTGGAACTTGGTGATGGACTAACGGCGACTGCGGCAATGACCTATTTCTTTGCCCGCCTTGCTCACTACCTGATTTACATCTGGGCCTTGCCGGTCCTTCGAACAATAGCCTTTCTGATTGGCTTTGGATGTCAGGCGGTATTTGCCCTGCGATTGTTTGGTCTGGTTTAAAAAAAGACGGTTAAACCCAGCGAAAAACGCTGTATCCGTATAGTACCGAAACAATAGCTGCGCCCCACAGGGGAGGGCCAAAGAAGCCGAGCCAGCCCAGGAAGATAAAAGCACTGCCAAGAAGAGTGATGAAAAGGCGGTCGCCACGCGTGGTATCAAGGGTCAGGATGCCGCGACGCGGAGAACCACCGGGTTCGTAATATTCCCACACACCCATGCCTACCAATGCCAGAAAAATGCCGATGAAAAAAAGCGCTGTCGGCCACGTCCATGCCATCCACGTTAAGTCCATTTCTATCCCCTGATTGCCTGAAACATATTTACACTCTTCCCATTTCTACACGCGCCCCATTCCTACACTCTTCCCATGGCAAAGCCCTTGGCAATGTAATTGCGCACAAAATAGATGACAAATGCGCCGGGAATAATGGTCAGCACACCGGCCGCTGCCAACAGCCCAAGTTCATAGCCAGAAGTACTGGCTGTCTTGGTCATGATTGCAGCTATGGGTTTGGCGGCAACGGAAGTCAGTGTTTTGGCCAGCAATAATTCCACCCAGGAGAACATGAATGTGAAAAAGGCGGCAACACCGATGCCTGAGGCTATAGTGGGGATGAAAATCTTGAAGAAAAAACGGGGGAAGGAATATCCATCCACATAGGCGGTATCATCCAGCTCACGCGGGATGCCCGACATGAAGCCTTCCAGAATCCACACCGCCAGCGGGATGTTGAACAAAGCATGGGCCAGAGCCACCGCCAGCGGAGTATCGAACAATCCAACGGCGGAATAAAGCTGGAAAAACGGTAAGGCAAAAACCGCGGGCGGTGCCATGCGGTTGGTCAGCAACCAGAAAAACAGGTGTTTGTCGCCCAAAAACCGATAGCGCGAAAAGGCGTAAGCTGCGGGCAGGGCGACGGATACCGATATTACCATATTCAGCACCACATATTTCATTGAATTGAAATAGCCATTATACCAGGTGGAATCGGTGAAAATCGTGCGGTAATTTTCCAGTGTGAATTCGCGTGGCCACAAAGAGAATGTACCAAGGATTTCATTGGTGGTTTTGAATGACATATTCAGCAGCCAGTATATCGGCAACATCAGAAAAATAATGTAAAGCGTGGGCACAAGCCAGGTATAGCGCCGCATCATTCCACCTCATCTTTCATCATCAGCGTATAGAACACCCAGCTCACCGCCAGCACGATCAGGAAGTAGATCAGCGACATGGCAGCGGCAGGGCCTAAATCAAACTGCCCCAGAGCGGTCTTGACCAGATCAATCGACAGGAAGGTGGTGGTGTTGCCCGGGCCCCCACCGGTGAGCACAAAAGGTTCTGTATAAATCATGAAACTGTCCATGAACCGCAGCAATATAGCGATGGTCAAAACCCGTTTCATCTTTGGTAATTGAATGAATCTAAAAATTGCCCAGCGTCCGGCGCCATCAATTTTAGCGGCCTGATAATACGCGTCCGGAATAGAAACCAGGCCGGCGTAGGCCAGCAGCACCACCAGAGAAGTCCAGTGCCAGACGTCCATTAAAATCACGGTGAACCATGCCGATAAAGGCTGGCGGGTAAAGTTGTAGTCAAAGCCAAGTGCGTTCAGACCCTTTCCCAACAGGCCGATTTCAGGCAAGGCAAAAATAGTCCACATGGAGCCAACCACATTCCAGGGAATCAGCAGCGGCAGTGCCATGAGTACCAGACACACAGAAACGCCCGCACCTTTGCGCGGCATGGCCAGGGCAATAGCAATGCCTAACGGAATTTCAATGAGCAGAATAATGCTGGTGAAGGTTATCTGGCGGCCCAGGGAAGATTGAAAACGCTCTGAATTCAGAACCTGTTCGAACCAGCCAATGCCCTGCCAGAAGAAGAGGTTATTGCCAAAGGTCTCCTGAACCGAATAATTGACGACTGTCATCAGCGGGATCACCGCATTAAAGGCCACCAGGATAACCACCGGTATGACAAATAGCCAACCTTTTTGATTTGTGGTTTTTAATGCCATCATCTTTACCTATGTAATAATCCGGCTATCCGCGTAAATCTGCGTATGGGCCTTATCAAACCTGATAAATGCGTTATCAGACGGTATGTCCCCGCCTTCGGGCACCAGCAGTTTTATCGACTGGTCTTCAAGACTGGTCTCAACAATGCTGAAACGACCGGCATCACTTTTGCGTATAA
>JAADGZ010000245.1 GCA_013152045.1 Gammaproteobacteria bacterium | reverse complement strand
ACGATGGCATACGACCGATTGGCCCGATAAAAAAGGCTGGTCACTGGTTATCGGAGGTGAAGAAATAGAAATTGCTAGTTACGGTGCCAATTCCGGCATGACAGGATCTGAAGGCGTTACGGCAGACCTTGTTTTATTAACCGATTGGACTGCCAAAGACCTCAAGGGAAAGATTATTGTAGTCAATCTGAAGGCAACTGATTTTGAAAAAAATATTCCCGACTGGATTTATCAGCCCCCTGAAAATAATTTTCGCGTGCAGCACGAAGTTAAACCCGAAGAAACCATTTACCAAAGTACAGTCTCACAATTATTTGCCGCCAATCTTGAGGGGCAAATTCCAATAGCTGGCCCGCATTATCTTAATCTGGTTAAACAAACTGGTGCTTCAGGTGTTGTATATATATTCGACATGGCAAATGACCGTGCTGAGGGTTTATTTAGTTTTCCGCCGCCAGCGATCTACGATATTCCTACTCTCTACCTCGGACGAGAATCCGGCAAAAAACTCATGGAATTAATGAAAGAACAAAAACAGGCAACGCTTAAATTAGATGCTCATATAGATGATACGGAAGCTTATCAATTGGTTGGTTTCTTGCCGGGGAAGAAATATGGTCAGGATGATGATGAAATCATCATGATGATAAGTCATACGGATGGGCCTTCAATCTCTCAGGAAAACGGTCCTTTTGGGCTATTGGGAATCGTACATTATTTCAGTCACTTTGAGGCGTCACAGCGAGATAAAACCCTCATGTTATTTCTCGATAGCCGCCATTATATCCCAGGTAGAGAGGCGTCTCTTCCAGCATATGATATTGATAAGGTTTTTGCGCCGGGTGGCCCGTTGTCCCCTAAACACGGAAAGATCGTAGCAAGTGTTCATCTGGAACATTTAGGCCAAATTGAATATAACGAAATAGAGGGCCGTTATGCCCCAACCGGACGCATGGAAATGGGAGGTTTTTATGTCACAGGATATCAGCCCATCATAGACATTGCCAGGACGGCACTCATAGATAACAGGCCACAAAATCAGTTTCTTCGTTCCACCGATATACTGGGCCTGCATTGTCAATCTCAAGGAATTTGGTTTGGTTTGGGACACTGGCCGCGAAGGATTGGGGTTGAAGTCATTGCCTCAAACATAACTTTTATGGGAGCATACTGGTCAACGGCGGCAAATATTGACGATCTGAATATCAATCAGTTTATCAAACAAATGAACGTTATGACTCAGATTACCGGTAATTTTATGCTCAGTGATACACAGGATCTTCTGGCTAAAAAAGCTGTTCAGCCAATCTGTTCAAACTTGCAAGAATGACGGGACGGCTTGCGATTGAGAGCTTTGCATATTTTATTGAGTTTTTTAGACCGTTGAGGGCAATATATTGGCCACCCAAACTATAACCAAATGCGCCTGACGCTACTATAATATAGGCTCTATCGTGATTAGATTATTCTAATGGAGGAAATATAAATGAAAAATACGAACACTATGAAGCGAGCTATTCAGGGGTCAACCGGCTTAATGACTATACTGTTTGCCCTGGGTGCAAGCGGAATGCCCGTAATAGCACAAGAGGAAGAGGGCCGACTTGACACGTCTACGCTCTTTATTGAGGAAGTCGTTATTACCGCACAAAGGCGCGATCAGAGTTTATCAAAAGTTGGTATCTCTGTCACTGCTCTGGGCACAGACTCAATTCGCCGGCAAAGCATTGACGACCTGGGTAAAGTTGCGGCTTTGGTGCCTGGTCTCGACATTTTTCGGGGTAACGGGTCCAATAATCCAACGATTACATTACGGGGCATTGGAACAACCAACCCGTGGGCGAATAATAACCAATCCGTGGCGTCCTATGTGGACGGCGCGTATCTGCCTTTTAGTTCCTATTTGACATTTCCATTGTTTGATCTGGAGCGCATTGAAGTCTTGAAGGGGCCGCAGATTGCCCTCTATGGCCGGAACGCCACTGCCGGCGCAGTTAATTTTATCAGCGCGCGCCCCTCCGATGAAATGGAAGGCTATGCTGATGTCAGTTACGGCGAATATAACGCTCTTAACGTGAAGGCTGCCGTCAGCGGCCCTGTGACCGATAATCTCCAGCTCCGTGTCGCGGCTATAATTACGCAAGGAGGGGGATATGTGGATCGACCGGGAACCGGGGTGCTTACAGGCTTCACACGCAGGCCCGGGGTTATTCCGGGAATTCCGGCGGCTGACCCTGAGGATAATTATGGTGACAAAGATGTTTTTGCCCTGCGCGCCTCTGCGACCTTGCAACTGACCCCCGAAGTGGAAGCATTTCTAACTTTTCATTATGGACAGGACAAATCAGAATTGATTGGTTCGACCAATATCAACGGGGATCGGCTGGGTATTTTTACACCGCTAAATGAGGCTGCCTTTGTCGATTATGACAATATATCACCCAAAACAGATACGGAACAATATGGCGGGGTGCTACGCATTGACTGGTCGTCAGGAGATTACACGTTCTCTTCCATCACAGGATTCGAAAATCTGGACAGGAAGTATGCCATTGGGGATTTTGTCCCGACACGTATCGCTGAGGCGTCCTTCGTTGAATATATCAAGAGCATTAGCCAGGAATTTACGGTCGCGTTTGATGGCGGTGAGCAACTGCAATGGCTTGCGGGTGCCTCATACACACGCGATGATATAGACTATTCCCGTGATCTTGTGAGTTATGATTTGCTGCTCGGTGGTTTGGGCACATCATTTGTGGAAATAGACAAATCTTTTGCCGTATTTGGCCAGGGGGAACTGGCCCTGAGTGATCAATGGTTGCTCACGCTTGGGCTACGCTATACGAACGAAGACAAGTCCTATGATGGTGGTTCAGTCGAACTAGACCCCTTTGGGACCTCCGTTGTCCGGTTTGTTTTTCCCAATACCGCTGGTGCGGGCCTGCTTGGAACCCCCACTTATGATGAGACTGACCTATCGGGAAAAGCCGCTCTTAATTGGCAACCCACGGATGATGTTCTCGTCTATGCATCCCTCAGTAAAGGTTTTAAAAGTGGCGGTTTTGATGGGTCTGGCGTTACGGAGCCAGCCGCATTTACCCCGTTTCAGTCAGAAAGCGTCTGGACCTATGAACTGGGCACAAAAGCGACGCTGTTTTCCGGTCATGTTTTTGTTACGGCATCAGCTTTTTATAATGATTATACCGATAAGCAGGTTATTGCACTTGTCGATTTGGGGGGTGGATTGACAGAAGCGATTATTCAGAACGCGGCCTCTTCGAAAGTTTACGGATTGGATTTTGAAGCCAAATGGAACCCGGTTCAGTCATTATCCTTTTCTCTAAGTGGTACATTGCTGGAATCTGAAGTAACGAACTGGAACTCTCCTGACCTGATCCGGTTGAGGTTGCTGAGCATATTGGTAATGAGCTTCCTGGCTCGCCGGGGTTTTCTCTAACCGGCAAGGTTGACTGGAGCGAGCCGCTCAGTGACAGTTTAACCCTTGAAGCCGTTTTCTGGGTAACATACTCTGAAGGAAGTTTTCGCGATATCCTGAATGATCCTGATTTACGCTCTGATGATTATACGACTTTCAATGCGCGGCTAGAGCTGCTCTCTGCCGGTGGTGCTTCTATATATATCTCCGGGACGAATATATTTGATGCAGAATATGTAACATCACGGCGAAGTCTTCTCGGGATGCTCGGTGAATATTACGGTGCTCCGCGCAGTTTTTTGGGTGGTGTGCGTTACGAATTTTGAGATAGGTCATTAGTAATCTGCCCCCATTAATAAAAATAAGTTATGTTAATGGGGGCTTGTCTCTAAATTTCCTTAAGCTTATGGCTAATTAAAAGGTTTATTTATATAATTTTGAGGCGTTATGCTAAAATGGTTTTTAAAAGCTCGATGATAACTGGGCACGTCTTTGTACCCTAGCAAAAATGCAATTTCTTTAATGGAGAGGTGGTTTTCTTTTTGATAATGAGAAGCCCTGTCCATTCTGACTTCATATAACATCTTATTATAGGACGTGCCTAACTCTGACATACGGCGCCGCAAGGTTCGCGGACTTAGGTTCAGTTCATGGGCGATGTCACGTGCTGAGGGAAATTTTTCATATGAAGTGTAAAGTTTTGCCTTTATCAGCTGCTCAAGGTTTTTGGATTGGCTCAGCATTTTTTTGGCAAAGGCACATTCACTCTCGCACAATTTATATGCCCCGCTGTTGGCGTATTTTAAAGGATAACCAGCCGCTTCCAGACTGATATGGATTTGCGTACGTGTGCTACCAAAATAGAGGGGACAATTGAATGCTTTATAGTATAATTCACTATATTGTGGTTCTTTAAAAGGAACATGAATGCCTTCAAATATCGTGTCTGAGCAATCAATCAAGTCCGGTAAATGTGACCAGGTCAGAAGCCAGTTTTCGATAAGGTGACGATGAATAATTTCATCCATGGGCGATGCTTCGGCGGTAATAAAGAGACCTTTCTCATTTTTAATGCCGGATACATTAAAGACGGACCCGAACGCCTCGCGGTGATTGAGATAGGTATAAACAGCTTCTGTAAGATCGGCACTGCTCAAAATGGCATGGCCCAGGATGCCCAGATTATTAAAGCTAAAGTTCCGCCCCACACGAAAACTTATGTCAGGGATGCCTAGTGAATTGATGACATTCTTTGTGGCATTATAATAATCATGGCGATTTACATAGCTGCCCTTTACAAATAAGATCGTTGAATCAATATTTTGGTCCTGACAGAACTGTCTTATATCCATTCCTTCCTCTTCCGCCACACGAAGAAGCCTGTTTAATGCCGTTTTTGCCTGCCCTGTCGTGCTGCTAGACGATGTGGTGCCATAAACATGAGCCATAACCTTTTACTTTCATATGCAATATAAGGAGCAAAGAACAATATCCCAAGGCTCCAGATATGTTGTATTTTCTATTTTTTTGTTGCTTAAAGTCAATAGGGAATAACAATACAAGTCTACCATATATCGCACATGAGGTTGAAGAAAAATAAATATACTCGGATATAAACCACTCATCATGTGTTACCTAATTGGTGTTCAGCGGTATTTTTTGTGGAATATTGAGATAATATTATTTATTAAAAACGGATTTCGCTGTGTGCAGGTTATGTATTTTGTCGAAGAAATACAATAAGGTCGGAGTATGGTTTGAGTTTACTACTGCCCTGCAACCATGAAGACAGGGTCTGTTTTATTCTTGCAATCAAAAAGCTGCCTGCACTGCAGGTGGTACGCAACTCATGCACAACATCTGGTTTCCTGCATACTCAAGTCCACGAAAGCGCGCCAATGTACACTCAAGCCATTGATATTACCCATCTTCACTTTCGTTGACATCGAAGAGGCCTGTCGAAGCTATCTGTAGGGTTTAAAGGTCAATAGGCACGTTAGTGGTATGCAAAGTTAGATTGATGGAATAATTATTGGTATTATTTTTTGAAATATTATTTTATGGTTTTTGAGTTATCTGTTTTTAATAAATTCCAACCTTTGAGTTGACCGGAAAAGTATAATCAGTCAGAAATTTTTTGAACTCAATCCTTTCTCTATGTTAAACAGTAACAGCTATTTTCAGGCTGCTGTCAATAAGACACTGCTTCCGTGGTTGCGTGCCCCCGCAACCAAATTTAAGCCATTGGTAATAAACAATTATCAATGGCTTTTCTGTTTCCAGCGCCACACCCGCAAAAACCCTTTAGGTAACGTATAGGTAACACAAGGGCGGGAAAAATCGGGGGTGAATAAGGATTAAAATGGA
>JAADGZ010000287.1 GCA_013152045.1 Gammaproteobacteria bacterium | reverse complement strand
CAGTGGCATCGGCGGTAAGCCGGATCATCTGGAAACCGGTCATGTGGTTGCCGCTAATCCGAAAATATTCAAGGCTATGCTGCAGATTATCAAGCCACATATTCCTGCATCCCTTCAGTAGATTGATGGGTTTCGTTGCACTCTACCCATCCTACCGGCGGTTCTCTCGTTCCCACGCTTGGCGTGGGAATGAATACCCGAATCAGCGTATTGACGGACGTATGGGTTCCCACGCGGGAGCGTGGGAACCAGAAACATGATTGCGCAGAAATGAGGGAGATGGTATCTACTCTGTTTATCGCACAGCGTAGGATGGGTAGAGTATAACGAAACCCATCATCAGCACAGAAAGTAAAAATAATTTACTTCCAGGACCTATAAAAAACCAGTTTGTGTACGCTAAGAGTTCCGAGATAAATATATCAAGGTCCGGATTTCAGCTCATGGCGTTACCCAAAAAACATTCCTGTTCCCCTGATCGCGCGCTGGAAATGCGCATGCTCGATGTGCTTGATGGGCTGGAGGAACTGGCCTGCATGAGTTCCAACAGCAGCATTGAGAAAACCCTGCCTGAGGGTATGGAAATTCTCTCCATCGAAGCCCCGCCAGAAAAAGATCCTGTACTCAATTCAAGCAAGGCCACCATCTACCGCCTGCCTGTCAGAAACAGACAAAATGACGCTGTGGATATTGCCAACTGGCTTATTCGACAGGAACAAAAAACATAAACCATCACTATCTCACTGCAAACTGCGGGGGCATTAAACCCACAGAGAAATAAACTACCCGCAGCAAGCTGACGGGGTATTAAGTTGTTGCGTGCTGATGGGTTTCCCTACTGGACTTCGCGCTTTGCTCTACCCATCCTACCGTTTTTGCTGCAAGCAACAGGGCATTAAACCCGCAAAGATTAAACGCCTGCCAACCTCATTAGATATACCTCCGCCTACGCTATAGATAGCGGCCAGAGCAGCAAACTAGCCACGAACTCATCCTTGATCTTGCTCAAGACATCCCGATGATATTAGCTCTATGATAAAAATTAAGAACATTAATCAGAGGAAAGAGAGTGGAAAGCATACAGGAACATTTAAAAACAGATCATCGTCGTTGTGACGGTTTTTTCGTTGAAGCCGAGCAACTGGTCGCCGATGGAAACTGGCAGGCCGCCGAGGAAGGTTTCAAAACCTTTCATCAGGCGATGGAACATCATTTTACGATGGAAGAAGAAGTACTGTTTCCTGATTTTGAAGAAGCCAGTGGCAGCCCGGCTGGACCATCCCAGGTGATGCGCATGGAACATCAACAGATACGCGAACTGTTAGGGGATATGGCCCAGGCGATGAGCGAGAAAGATGGCGATACTTTTCTCGGTGCAGCAGAAACACTGCTTATTCTTATGCAACAACACAATGCCAAGGAAGAACAAATCCTCTACCCCATGTGCGATGATCTACTGGGAAGCAAACGTGAGGAAGTACTCAGCCGCATGGAAGCCGTTGGAGAAAGCTAATAATGGCGCAGGAAAGATTGCTGGATGTGAGTGAGCTGGAACCACCCGCGCCTTTGGTTGAAACCCTGGAGGCAGTCGCAACACTATCACCCGGAGAATACCTGCGTATGAAGCACCGTCGTGATCCCTGCTTGCTACGCGACAATCTTGACCAGCATGGCTTCGACTATGTTACACAAAGCACGGAGAATGGCCCGGTACAGATGTTCATCTGGCGTATGGGCGATAGAGAAGCCGAAACCGCTGCCCGCGCAGCGGCCAGGAAAAGTGCATCATGAACTACGCCGCACTTTCTCTGGAACAGAGTCCTCCTCTTTCCGTGCCCATGCGTTACTACCTGACGGCACCCCTGTTCACCATGATCGCCGCAGTCATTTTATTATGGCAAGGCCCGGAAGTCTTAGCCAGTCGCTGGACTCCGTCACTACTGGCTGTAACACACTTCCTGACCCTGGGCTTCTTGGCTATGGTGATGTTCGGTTCAGTGCAACAAATCCTGCCGGTGCTGATGGGTTCACCCGTGCCGCGCCCGCGTCTGGTTAGCCGCACCATTCACGGCCTGATGAGCGTTGGCATTCTGTTCTTGTGTAGTGGTTTTTTGTTGAACCAGGCGACACTATTCCAGGCGGCAGTAGTATTCCTTGGTGGCGGTACTGGACTGTTCAATCGCAGTCGTCACCTATTGCCTGATCCGTGCACAATCGGGCCATGCCACCGTTACCGCCACCGCCTTGGCTATCACCGCCCTGGCTATCACCGTAAGTCTGGGCCTCTACCTCGCTGCAGGCTACGGCTGGACGGCGATCCCACAAAGCCATCTTCTCACCAACCTGCACCTGGCCTGGGGATTGCCAGGCTGGGTGGCACTGTTAATCATCGGCGTCTCCTACCAGGTGATTCCCATGTTTCATGTGACCCCGGATTATCCCCGCCCCGTCACCCGCTGGTTAAGCAAGCTGCTGTTCCTCGGCCTGGCCATATGGACAATAGCCTCACTCACCACTCATGAGCTTCAGTGGACAGCCGGATTAGCCGCTGCCTGTCTCGCCATTTTTGCACTGGCAACCCTGAACCTAAAGCGCCGCCGCCGACGCCGTCTGCCCGATGTCACCCTAAACTATTGGCAACTGGCCGCAGCCAGCCTGTTGGCCGCCGTCATCTGCTGGGCAGCCGAACAGCTACTACCTGGGCTAACGATTCCACCCGTCCTGTTAGGCGTATTATTGGTGGTAGGCTTTGCCATGTCGGCCATAAGTGGCATGTTGCACAAGATCGCCCCCTTCGTCATCTGGCTGCAACTGAACAATCAGCGCAAGATTCAGGGCCGTATACAAGGCAAAATTCCGACCATGAAGCAGATTATTCCTGAAACATCGGCTCGCTGGCAGTTGCGTCTGCAAACTACCGCTCTGGGTCTGCTCCTGGGTGCCTCTCTGTGGCCCGGCGCACTAATCTATCCTGCCGCGCTGGCCCTGTTCCTGGCCGCCGCCCTGCTGTGGTGGAACCTGGCATCGGCAACACGACTTTATCTGAGACTGACACGCAGCTCGGAGCAGTGATAGCTAAGCCGGTATGCAACTAAATAAGTGTTCTGAATTCCAGAGTTTTAGGTTCGTGGTGAGCCCTTCGACAAGCTCAGGGCGAACGGTTTTAACTGAACAGCTCAGAACGAATGGTTTCAAAGTGCGAACGGTTTTTTCTGGTTCCCACGCTCCCGCGTGGGAACCCATACCTCAATCGATACGCTGATTCCGGTATCCATTCCCACGCAGGAGCGTGGGAACGAGAGAAAAAAGACCATGACCTCCTCCGCACAACGGAACGGCAGAGCTTATTTGGGTCTCACCGCCAAAGACGGTGGTTTACCTGAATTGAATTAATAGAGCGATACAAATTTTCCGCTGGAAGAATCAAGCTGTAAAAGATCGCCCGACATCATGTCGTAATACCAACCATGTAAATGTAAACTGTTTTGTTCTATACGTTCCCGTATCCAGGGAAAGGTTTCTAGATTGGCCAGTGATATTCCAATCGCCTCCAGCTCACAGGCGTGAGCCTGTTCTTCAAGTGTTGATAGATCAGCTCTGTCCAAGGCCCGTTTACGAGCATCCTCAGCAATACTCATCCAGTCGGTGATAAATTTGTCATCCTCTCTATCTCCCGGCCCTTCCAGTAAGGAACGAATTCCGCCACAGCGGGCATGTCCAAGCACGATAAGATGTTCTACCTTCAAACCACAAACAGCAAATTGCAGAGCGGCACTGGTACCATGCCAGATGCCCTCCCCTTCGCAGGGCGGCACCAAATTAGCCACATTGCGAACCACGAACAAGTCACCAGGGGTACTATCGGTAATAACGGCAGGATCAACGCGTGAATCACAACAGGCGATCACCGCAACCTGGGGAAACTGACCATAACGGGCAAGGTCAATCATTCGTTCACGATTCACCTCATAATAACCACCTCGAAAACGGCGATAGCCAGCAATAAGCTGTTCAATAGCACTCAATGTTCATACCCCTTCTAAAAAAACACCTTGATCAAAAGCAATAATCACAATACCAATAAAATGAACAAAAATCACATGGATGACACTATTTTGTCTATGCCACAGCCTGAATTATTACATTTTGTTAAATTAGAATTTGCGAATTAACCCCTCTCCCCGATGGGGAGAGGGGGAGCAGTGAAACGACGTTTACCCTTACTGACATTCACGCATAATCTGTTTACGCAAATCCTTTACTTTCTGTCTGTCACGGGGATTCGAGGTATGTTCAAGATAAATTTCAGTTTTCAGCAGATCCTGACGGTAGGCTTTACAACGTGACCGGTTGTCTTCCACCGATAAATTTATTCCACCGCATTCACGCTTGATGAGCTTGCGCAGATCTTGTGCCTTTTGTGCATCCTGTACGTTATAAGTATGTTGTAAATAAATCTCTACTTTATTTAAATTACTGCGATAACGTTGACAATAGGATTTTGAGAGACGCGCTCCCCTGGCCCGGGGCTTCGTTTTTTTCTGCGCTTGCGCATCATTGTGTAGTTTTTCTACCTGCTCTGGAGTGGCAAATTTCATTCCACGGTCAAGCGTTTTTTTAAGCGGAACAATCTCGACATCGGTTCCCTTGGGCGGACTGTCACCAAAAACGATCTCGCCTTTATCATTGGTCCAGCGATACACGTCGCCAGCATAAGACTGGAAGCTGAAAAAATAAAATACTAATATGAACCACAAAAATGCAGGCGAAGTCAGCATTGCTAAAATATCACTATCATTGTTATTCGCACAGTATAGCCCCAAGCGCCGAAAAATAAGGAACGTTATGGGGTAATTACCGGAAAACGGGTCGACCCGACCCTGATTTTAGCTACCTCGACCGGTAACATACTGTGAACTGCGCAATATTTGTGAGCACTCGCTTATCTTGTTCAGCGACTAATTATCATTACAGCCCATCGCTATTCTCATATTCCGCGCATAAGCATTGATGCTCATATAAACAGGGGGACATTTTGGTTTTATTTTCGGAGGAGGCTGCATTTCTGCAGTATAAAGAGGCGAAAGGATTGAATTATCGACACTGGCAACACGGCTCTGGCTAGTGGCGGCACGATTCGAACCTGATTGTTTTTTAGTCGTTGCGCTCACGCCTGCAGCCGCTGACTCAACTGCCGTCGTTGCTGTTTCTTGAGCCATATTGGCATTACCAACGCTATAATAATTTACCATCGCGGTATTTACTGCCGGGCTTTCAATTGATGGCTTAACCGATTCCCTGGTATAAATTTCTGGTGGTAAACTTGGCTGATTGTCGTCTTGATACGTTTCTTCCCGCCGGGAGGGGGCAGAAACAGCTTTATCTACGGCTATATTCGAGGATATATTCAGGCTGTCAGCGGGATCTGAATAGGGAGTCGAAGCTTTCGCAAGCTTTTCTGATGGCGTGGCACGGGCAGTCCCCTCAGCCACAGACGGGACAATCTGCTTATTTTCCTGAGTCGGAGCCAGTAATTTCTCGGACTGACTTGTACCGGCTTGTTCAGGATGAATATCTACATCCACCGGAGCCTGCCGCGTCAAATACAGCATTGC
>JAADGZ010000198.1 GCA_013152045.1 Gammaproteobacteria bacterium | reverse complement strand
ATTGCTGTAAGGTGGGGGTGTTGTCTGGTTGCAGCTTGGGGTTACTGGTTGATAACGGTCACTGGGCTCTAACAATCCCAAAAGACGTATGTGGTCCCCATAATGTCGATCTCGATGATATCACCTGCCAGAAGCATATCACGGGCAAAGGCGTCAACGTCGATATAATACCTCAGGCTGTCAGGCACTTCATCCAGAAGGCCGCTGTCTGTCAGGTAGTCTTCAGCGTAGGTTTTCGCATGTCCCTCATAAAAAGAAACCCCGTCAAGCTTATCCATAATATCAGAAATATCCACATTCAGATACTCGGCAAGATAGATAGCGGCCACCACGTCGGTGCCCTGCATATCCTCAAAGTCCTCAAACCAAATTCTCAGATTGGCCTGATTAATGCCAAGGGCATTGAACAGTTGGTAGTTATCGCCAGATACGTTTTGGACCTCAAATTCTTCGACCACTTCACCATAGTCATTACGGTGGTTCCGGGCTTTGGCTTCATAATCCTCGTAATCGTGGAAGTAGAAGCCGGTTGCCGTAATGTCGTACGGCGTGGCATGGTAATTATTATTTGTCATAATATTTCTCCGCGATGGCCGGGAAGAAACTCTCTCTTCACTATCAAACCATCACAGATAACCACGGCTCTTTTGCTCTCATGCTTATTCTTAAAAAACCAAATGAAGAACCAACTGAAAATATGCTATACAAATATAAAACAATGGCAGGGAATAGAAAATGATCAAGTCAGAGTTAATCACCCGTATGGCTGACCAGAACCTTCACCTCACACAGCGTGATATTGAAAGAGTTGTAAATGTAATCTTTGAGGAAATATCCGCTGCTCTTTCTGCAGAGGGACGAGTTGAGCTTAGAGGTTTTGGGTCTTTCACGGTAAAGCGCCGTTCAGCACGTGTCGGGCGTAATCCGCGCACGGGGGAAGTGGTTTCAATACCGGAGAAAAATGTCCTGCATTTTAAAACTGGCAAGGATTTAAGGGAAAGACTGAACCAAAAATAATATAATTCCTGATTTTACCATTACGTTCTTGAGATCAGATATCTTCCCCATAATGACCCTTGATCTTTTTAATGGTTAAAAGCAATGTCATTGAATTAATAGGGGATTCCTGAAAACCGAAATGCAAGTAAAATCTCTTTGCCTCTTCTGAAATGGCATGAACCAACAATGCTTTTACACCAACAATTTTCGACACTTTCAAAGTTCTCAGCATGGCATCTCTCAATAAGGCAACCCCCAGTTTCTGACCTTGATACGACTGATCAATTGCCAACCGTCCCAATACCATAACCGGTATGGGGTCTGGCATATTTCTGGTAACGGCACCCGGGGCGTTCAATCGCTCAATACTGCCTGTGGATATGGCATAAAATCCCACCACCCGGTTAGCATCGCATATAACATAGCTATTGCTGGCATTGAGTCCCTGATTCTTCAAAGCCCGTTTCTGCAACCATTCATTTAATATCTCATCACCACAATCAAACAAAATCAGATCATGATCTGGACTGATTGTCTCAGGTCGATTTATTTTTCCCAAGGTGACGCCTCAGTCAGTAATTTCTTAAGCCGGGCATTTTCTTCTACCGGAGCCGCGAGGATAGCCTGAAAATCCTTGAAATCACCCTCTTCCATATAGAACAATCGCTGATCAAGAAGGACATTCTCCGCCTCCCGGCAAGCGGCACGCATGATAAAACTACTTCTATCCGTATGAAGCATGGCGGCGGCTCTGGTGACCAGGGCATGCTGTTCCGGTTCAACCCGCATATTTATGGCTGCTGTTTTTGACATGGCTACACTCTCCTGTATATCTAATGGCTACATATTAGCGTATATCTAAAAGATATACAAGAAAATACTGCCAGACACCTCTATTAATGGGCTCTGGTCCTGATGTTGTTAAAAATAGATGCCTGCCCACGGTGGCATAACAGGCTTGAGGTTGGGATTATTTTTTGAGCCTGACGCCTGGCCCACCACCGTTTTCGGGAATAAAATCAATACCTGCATCGGTAAAGGCGCGTTCGATGGCTTGAAGAGTTACAAGGTTTGCGGAAACTATACCGTTCATTTTCTCTAACCGTTTAATTGTAGCTAACGATACGCCTGATTTAATAGTGAGGTCGGACTGATCCCAACGGAGCATAGAGCGAGCCGCGCGAATTTGATCAGATGTTAAGTCTATAATTTTAGTCAAGAGATAACTCCTCAGGTATCATTTGATATATTGAGTGTTGCAAATTTTTAAAGCTCATACTATACTTAGAGTTTCATTAAGAAGAACGCAAGGAAATCCCTGCGATTACGATGAGCGGACCATGAAGGTGCTGATACACCGACATGGCCCTGACCACAACCAACCTTACAAGGAGGCTGACATGGCTAACCCACGTCTTAGCACAGATAACCTGTGCTTGTTAACTAACAACTTATCCACCCTCAATAAATTCTCATCTCCTACTATAAGCAAAATTGCATTTAGGGGAGAAAATTCATGAGAACCTCAACCATCCACCTACCCGCACGGGTTCAAGCTGACCTGACCTATATCACCGATTACCTGATTACACACACCAAGACACGTCTGGAACGTACAGGCCGCCGTCAGACCAACAGTTGCATCCGCTATCTCCTCCTGCATGGCTGTTTTACAGAAGACCGCTGGAAACCGGATACGGAACTACACCCTGAAGAGGTTCCTTATACCTATAACATCATGGTGATCATATCAGCCCATCTGTATGACATTATTGACAGTCTGGAAAAAGCAGTGGCGCAGTTGAACCAATCCGGCAAGGTCAGTTTTCCTGTATCAGTACAGATCGCAGACACGCGGGGTCGGATCAGCCAGAAACTGCGCAATGGCTATCTGGCCTATGATCAAATACAAACCCGTGCCATTCAGCTTTACAGCAAAGGCAATACCACCGACGGCCTGTTTGAAAGACCGTACATGCCTGATGTTAAGGAACATTATGTGCAGGCCCGGAATTATTTTGATCACGCCTTTCCCCTCGCAGAGTTATTTCTATCCGGGGCGCGGTCATTTGAAGATAAGGATAGCAATGCGGCGGCCTTTATGCTCAATCTGTCTGCGGCACAGGCCTATGAAGCCTTAATGGTAGTTCATATCCTGAGATACCCCCTTGGTCGTCCGCTAAATGATCTACGGGAACTGGCAGAGAGTATTCACCCGGAGATTGGGGTCATCTGGACCGGATTGCGCGGTGAACAGGTTTTTGATCAACTGGCAGAGGCTTTCCGGGATACACGTTTCAGCGTTAGTTACCATATTACCGGCACAGACCTTGAACTCATGTTTGGTTATGTGGAAGATTTGCATAAACTGGTCCTCCATATCTGTCAGATTAAATTTGATGCCCTAAAAGCCGGAAGTCTGGCTAAACCCAACAAAGACTGGCTGGCCGTTGTCAGGGAAGCGT
>JAADGZ010000094.1 GCA_013152045.1 Gammaproteobacteria bacterium | reverse complement strand
AGTATATTTTTCTTCAGGCAGGCGATCTGTTGTTCATCCTTAACCGGTTGATTTTGCTCGTCACTGATGAAGAATATATCTTCAGCGCGCTCGCCGTAGGTGGCGATACGGGCGTTCTGGATTTGCACCTCGCACTGGCTCAGGGCGGTGGCGATACGCGAGAGCAGGCCGGGGCGATCATAGGCGGTGATACTGAGAATAGTGCGTTGGTTTTGTTCATCGGTTTCAATCTGGATGCGGGTGGCGAACTTGAAGTGTTTTGCCTGGCGTGGAAGATTGATGGCCAGGGGTTTGAACTTGGCACCGTTGGCGCGAATTTTTTGCTGCAATATGGTGTGCAACTGGGTGATAACATCCTGATCTTTGACCGGCTCGTTGTCAGCGCTAAGAATGAGAAAGGTGTCGAGGGTAAAATCACTGGACGATGAAAATATACGTGCATCCACTACGTTCATGCCTTGCTGTTCCAGTACCAGAGTAATGGTGGCGAACAGGTTGCGGCGGTTGTGGGTGTAGATGAAAATTTCGGTGCCGCCGCGCTGGCTGGCTCGGCGGCACAAAATCAGTGGCAGATCCTCTTTACGAGTGTGCAGGATATCGTGGGTGTGCCAGCTGATTTCGTCGGCCTCATAACGCAGGAAATATTCGTGACCCAGTTCTTCCCAGAGCCGTTTGATTTTTTCTTGTTTGAGGTTTTCCTTTTTCAGTAGTTCCCCGGCCTGCTTCTGTACTCGGGCGATATGTTCTGAATGCAGTAACGGGTTGTCTAGTCCCCGACGCAGGCTTCGGTGGGTAGCGTGATAAAGCTGTTTCAGGAGTGAGTCTTTCCAGGCATTCCAGACCGAATCACTGGTGGCGCGAATATCGGCGACAGTGAGCAGATACAGGTAATTCAGATGTTGGAGATTGCCCATTTGCTGAGCGAATTGATAGACTACATCGGGATCGCTAATGTCCTGCCGCTGGGCGGTGGCCGACATGAGCAGATGGCTTTTAACCAGCCAGGCGACAATCTCGGCATCATATGGACTCAGCTCATGCCGCAGGCAGAATTCTCTGGCCTCGATGGCGCCCAGTTCCGAATGGCTGCCGCCGCGGCCCTTGGCTATATCGTGAAACAGCCCGGCCAGTAGCAATAGTTCCTGTTTAGGAACGGTTTCAATAATTTCACTGCTGAGAGGGAACTCATGCCGGAATTCGGGCACGGTAAAGCGGCGCAGGTTGCGAATCACCCGTAGAGTATGTTCATCAACCGTGTAAGCATGAAACAGATCGTGTTGCATCTGGCCAACGATATTGCTGAAAGCCGGGATGTAGGCGGCCAGAATGCCATAAAGATTCATGCGCCGCAGCTGGTGGGTGAGGCCATGGCTCTGGCGGAATATTTCCATGAACAGGCTGCGACAGCGCAGATCATCACGAAAACTTTCGTCGATCAGATAACGGTGGTCGCGGATCAGGCGAATGGTGTTGGCACGCACGCCCTTGATTTGGGGATCTTGTTGCAGTAGCAAAAAAATTTCCAGCAGGGCAAAGGGATAATGGCGAAAAATACCGTCATGGCGAATTTCGATAAAGCCCTTGCGTAACTGAAAACGCTTGTTTATCACGATCGGTTCTGCTGAATCATGGCTGTAGAGAATCTCTTCTTTGAACAGTTGCAGTAACATTTCATTCAGACGGCTCAGTTCCATCACCGTGATGTAGTACTGTTTCATAAACTGCTCGACCGCTAGCCGGTTGTACTTGTCACGGTAGCCAAACTGTCGCGCCAGGCTGCGCTGGTGATCGAATAGCAGACGATCCTCGCGTCGGCCGGTGAGCACATGCAGGCCAAAGCGAATTTGCCAGAGAAAGGCCTGTCCTTCGTGCAGGGTTTTATATTCCTGCTCGGTCAGAAAGGCTTGATCCACCAGCTCGTGCAGGGTATCGACGCCGAAGTGGCGCTTGGCCACCCAGCCGATCATCTGGATATCACGCAGGCCGCCCGGACCTTCCTTGATGTTGGGTTCGAGGTTGTAGGCGGTTTCGTGATATTTCAGATGGCGGGTGTTTTGTTCTTCCAGTTTTACCCGGAAATAATCGGGACCCGGCCAGATCCGATCAGGGGCATTGAGCTCAGCCAGGGCGGCGAACAGATCCTGTGGTCCGGTGAGCAGGCGGGCTTCCTGAATATTCGTGGCAACGGTAATATCGTGGGCGGCTTCTTCGGCACATTCGGCGATATTGCGTACGCTGTGACCGATTTCCAGGCCGATATCCCAAAGAAACAGTAAAAAATTCCCGATGGCGTCTTTGTAAGGCTCATCGGAATCGCGTAGCAGAATCAGTACATCAATATCGGAGCCGGGGTGTAATTCGTGTCGACCATAGCCGCCGACGGCGACCAGGGCGATATCTTGATCATTTGCATCAAAGTACAGCTGCCAGGCGCGGACGATGAGCAGATCGACCAGATGCGCACGCGCCAGCACCAGCTCGGTGGCGACGCGTCCGGCAAGGAATAGTTCTTTCAGGGTTTGGGCGGCACTTTTCAGGGTCTGGCGAAACAGGGGCAGGGGTTTGTCAGTTTCTGCCAGTGATTGATCAAAGGTTTTAATATCAAAGAGTTCGGTAACGATCTGGCGGGAAGAATGGAGTTGCTGCTGGTAACGGCGCATTCAGAAACTTTCCTCTTGGCGGCGGGTCAATACCTCATGACCATCAGCGGTAACCAGAAGGGTATGTTCCCACTGGGCGGACTGGGCGTGATCCCGTGTGACCACGGTCCAGCCGTCTTTTAGTAGTTTGACCTGACGTTTGCCGGCATTGATCATGGGTTCGATAGTGAAGGTCATCCCGGGTTCAAGCATGATTCCCGTTCCTGCCGAGCCATAGTGCAGCACCTGGGGTTCTTCGTGGAAGGCTTTGCCGATGCCGTGGCCACAGTATTCGCGAACCACGGAATAGTGATGGGATTCGGCGTGTTTCTGAATAGCCTGGCCAATATCACCGAGCTGGATCCCTGGTTTGACCAGATCGATACCGATTAACAGGCATTCATAGCTGATTTTCGCCAGCCGCTGGGCCTGCACCGAAGGCTGGCCAACGTGGAACATTTTGCTGGTGTCACCGTGGTAGCCATCTTTGATGATGGTAATGTCGATATTAATGTTGTCGCCATTTTTCAGTTTTTTGTCACTGGGGATGCCGTGACAAACCACATGATTGAGCGAGGTGCAGATGGATTTGGGAAAACCGTGATAATCCAGCGGCGCCGGAATAGCCTGCTGTTGGTTGACAATGTAGTCATGACAGAGGCGATCCAGCTCGTTGGTGGTGATACCGACCTGCACATGGGCTTCGATCATCTCCAGTACTTCGGCAGCAAGGCGGCCTGCGACACGCATTTTCTCGATTTCTTCGGCAGTTTTGATAATGACGCTCATATTTTTTGTGCTTCAACCACCCACTTCAGTCGCCGGCGACGGTTAGTTTCAAGACCGGATTCTATGCGGGGTGGGGAGCTGATTTCCTCTG
>JAADGZ010000086.1 GCA_013152045.1 Gammaproteobacteria bacterium | reverse complement strand
GACGCGGGCAAAGCGTGGGTCTGCCGGCTGGAGTGACCCGGCTTGCTGATCCCATTCTGACACTTAAATCCGGATCGACCACCATTGATTCCAGTGATAACTGGCAGGATCATGCCACTGCGGCAATCGTCAGCATGCGCGGACGTGCGCCCAATGCCCCTTCAGATGCTGCATTGTATGCCTGTCTTTCGCCTGGTGCTTACACCGCATTGCTTCGCGGTGTTGGCGGTACATCCAACGGAGTGGGTATCATTGAAGTATTTGACGAGGACTATGGCACGCCTTTTTTGGCCAACATTTCAACCCGTGCATTTGTCGGAACGGGCAATAAAGCCGCTATTGGCGGGTTCGTCATCCGTGGTAAACAGTCCAAACAGGTACTGATTCGTGGCAGAGGACCCACGGTAGGGGTGCCATCGGGCAGCATTAGGCTACCCGATCCAACACTGACCTTGAGATCAGGTACCACAACCCTGGCCATAAATGATAACTGGGGCCAGGCTGCAAATTCTGCAGCAATATCCGCTACCGGCAAGGCACCAGCAAATGCAATGGAAGCAGCTATCCTCATTACCCTCCCACCGGGTACCTACACCGCCATTTTAAAAGGTGCTAACCAGTCGACAGGGATTGGCATCGTGGAGGTAATTGACGAATCGGGTGGTTCGATCGCCAGCAATTAACGACAACATGACATACACATGCAACTGAAAAATGATTATCCATAATACAATCAAAGCCCATTACATAGAACGTAGTGAATTTAGCCTGATACGGAACGTCGGGGTATCATGATGCCAGCAAAGCTGAAGGACCTGTTTATCAGAGCGGTAACACCTGTCACAGGTAAAAACTACGCCGGATTACTTTTTTGGTGTCTGTTGATCTCTCTGGTTCTCACCAGGCAAGCTTTCGCCGCGCCACCCGTCGTTATCGAACCGGCGGGCAATAATGACCGGATTGCGGCAGGGGTAGATTTCGCAACCTATGAACTTGGGGATCCATGGGACATGGATCAGATAGAAGACATCTTTTCGCCTAATTCTGTCGAGTTAGCAGACGAAACGATTATCAATGGTATATACACGTTCCGCACCGTGGAACAATCGTTAGTGGGTAAAACAAAGGCACAATTCTGGTTAATTTTTCCTGGCCTGGAAAACACTCAGCGACTCGTCAATGAGGAGCGCAACCCCGGCACCGGTCAAAGACTCTTCACACGTGAAAAATTTCCGATTGATACCTCAGTCTATAAGTACTTCACCGCGCGCGTCAGAATGTCCAGCGCAACCAGCGTGCCATTAACGACAGATCAACCGTTTGTTGTTTACTACTTTGAAAATGCAACCAGTATAGGCAACAGTACTTTTGGGCTCTCCAGCTCCTTTAAGGTGCCGCCGAATCAATGGACCATCGTAAATCTAAATCTGGAAACAGACGTCAACGTGAGCTCACCAGAAAGCTGGTCTTTCATACCATTTGTCGAGGGATTGAGAATCGATCCAACCAATCTACCGGATGTTAAAGTTGAAATTGACTGGATTCGATTGACTGCCAGTCCGATGCCGGAGCAAAACTTCAACGTGAGTTGGGGTGATAACGGGGCGACGAGCTATTCCGTCAGCGCCAGGAGAGAAGGTATAGCTGATGCAGTGGCTTTCGAACTGGCCAATGGCGTAACAGCAACCTCCACTAATGTATCACTTAGCCAGTTACCTTCTGGCAGTTACAAAATAGAAGTCACAGGAAATGGCGAGACCGGGGTCAGCAGTGGTTCCCTGGTCGCCAACGACGTACCCCTGTTCTCTTTTCTCACGCCTAACATCAAGGGTGACCAAAGTCTCGGTTACGGATCAGCCATTAACGCCAACTCCTGGAAGTCCCTTGATACGGGAGATGTTTTTGAAGTGCTGGATTTCGAGACTTATTCGCTTAATAACCCGGTTGGATCGTTTACCGGTCGGCCAGCCGGAAGTACGTCAAGAATTCTTTGGGAAACACCATTGTCGATTGATACAGCCACTTATAGATCGGTGTGCTTTGAATTCGAAGTAAAGGGTCCACGGGATATTGGAGCCGGATCCGTAGCAAAAATTTTCTGGGGTAACAAACGCTCTGTCTTAACCACCACTTCGCCAGTCATCGTGCAGGAAGGACTGAACGAGTATTGCGTCGGGGACCTGGCCAATTTGCGCATCGATCCTCTTACTTCCCCGCAAGCCGAAAATGCCTGGATCGGAGTGTTGGATTTTCTGCGCTTTGATCCGCATGAATTTCCCAAGTCAAGCGATTGCATTAATGCCCCCGGCCCTGCAACTTGCCGGGACATTCAAATCGATTCTTTTGTTTTGGCGCCATTTCACAGCACCAATCCCAACTTTACTTTTACGTGGGTCGATTCGGATAGCGATGATGATGCACTTATTGACATCTACCTTGATGATGACCTGATCCCTGGAAATACTGGCAGTTCAGTGGAGCAACTTGTTGGCAGTTTCACAGAAAATACCAGCCCAAACAGTTTCACCTGGACCCCCCCTGCGAATGTGGCCGATGGCACCTACAACGTCTATGCCCAGATCAGCGATGGACTCAATACAACGCGACGCTACGCGAGTGGCCCATTAGTCGTTGGTGCACCTCCAAAGGCAATGGTCACAGTGCAAAAACCGAAAAATGTGAATGAAGAGATCGTTGCCGGCCATGAATATGGCCTGCGAGTGCGCTTAAATGAGTTCGATATGGATAATAATGAATTAAATCTCAGCAGAACCAAAAATATCAGCGGTGCTGCGCTTGCGGGGGGTATGTTTACTGGTTCAGGTACCAATAACAATCCACAGTTTGTTTTGCTGACTACCGATGATGGTGACCCGGCCGTCGATCCTGCAATTTTTCGTTATCTTACGATCAAACTACGAATTACCGGTAGCGCCGGTCCGCATTTCCTGCAGGTCTTTTTTAGCCCTGATGCTAACCTTCCCTCAACTAACAGAGGCTTTACCGACGGTTTCCCGTTAGACGAAAATGTCTGGACGTTTGTAAGCTTTGATATGTTCAACGATATTGCCGGGGCCTCACCGATAGCCTGGTCTACCCAGGCCGCAATCAACGGGATTCGCATTGATCCTACTAACAAAGCCGGTGCCAGTTTTGAAATTGACTGGATTACACTCAGCACGACACCAACAGCATCAACTGATTATCAAATACAGTGGACTGCAACGAACACCGGCACATCAACATTCGATATTAACCTGGTTGACGACCGTGCCCAAAGAATCAGCGTAGCAACCGACCTCTCATCTGCGAGCCGTACATTTACTACAAATCTGAGCAAGTTGATTACCAGCCCGTACTATGTGGAAGTTATTGCCCGACCGGGTCCGACCGCCGCCAGCCAATATCCAATCCTGCTGGTTCCGGCTGCGTCTGCTCCCGGATTGTTATTTAAGGGTGGTTTTGAAAAAATAATAAAGTAATATAGTACGCGGTAAATTGTAGCTGGCAGGCTTCCTGCACATCCTCATC
>JAADGZ010000002.1 GCA_013152045.1 Gammaproteobacteria bacterium | reverse complement strand
TGGATCAGGCCTCGCTGGCGGCGCAGCGCAAATTGACTATTCCTTTTGTGCGCGAGTTTGTCTGATTTGATGGGTTTCGCTTTGCTCTACCCATCCTACTCTAGCTCTGGTTTATGACCCCTGTAGGATGGGTAGAGCAAAGCGAAACCCATCAATCAGACAAACTCGCGCACAAAGGGAATCGTCAGTTTGCGCTGCGCTGCCAGCGAGGCCTGATCCAGCCGTTCCAGCAGGGCAAACAGACTACTCATGTCACGCGGCGCGCGTTTTAGCAAATAGGCGGCAACCTCATTACTCAATTCAAGGCCGCGAGCCTGTGCCCGCAATTGCAATGCAGTCTGTTTGTCTTCATCCGCCAGTTCCTGAAGCTGAAACACCAACCCCCAGCCCAAACGTGAAGCCAGATCCGGCAACCCTAGCGACAGGCTAGTTGGTGCCTGATTAGCACTAATCACCAACCGTCCCGCACGGCTCTGGATGCGGTTATAAAAATGAAACAGGGCAATTTCCCAGTCTTTTTTTCCCGCGACTGATTGAAGATCATCCACGCAGACCAGCTCGAACTGATCCATATCATCCAGCATGGCGGGCATCAGACCTGCTTCAGCCAGCGGCAGATACGCTACCCGCCAACCTTCTCCGGCCTTCTCATGACACAATGCCTGTAACAGGTGCGACTTGCCAGTTCCGGCCTTGCCCCAGAAATAAACGCAGGTTTCCTCACTGTCTTTCAGGGCAGCCAATAATTGCCGGTTCTGGACCGAATAGAAACTGTCAAAGGTCGCCGAATCCCGCAGCTGGACACCTAAGGGAAGCTGAATACTCATAGTTTGTTACCCGCGCAACTCATCCATGCACGCCGCCCCCATTGATAGACGTAACAACTGCCACTGATCAGAGTAGAAAGCAACACCAGCCAGATCAGAATTTGCAAGAGCATTGGTGGCAGAGGATAAAATGACAGGGACAATAGCAGGCTGAATATCAGCAGCACCTGCAACACCATATTGATCTTGCTACTGATAATGGGCTTAATCACCACGTCCCCCACCAGAAAGCGATAGAGCAGGCCGCCGCTGACAATAATGACATCCCGCAAAATCACCGCCAACACTAGCCACATGGGAATCAAGGCCTGCAGGCCCAGAATCAGATAGGTCGTCACCATCAACAGTTTGTCACCCAGCGGATCCAGTAGCGCGCCAAGGCGGGAGGTCCAGTTAAAGCGGCGCGCTAGATAGCCATCCAGCGCATCGGAAAAACCCGCCAGCAGAAATACCCCCAGCGAAGCCGTATAGTTTTTGGACGACAGGCAAAGCGCCAGTGGCGCGACCAGCAGAATACGCAGGAGGCTGATCAGGTTTGGGATATACTGGGCATTCACGGGACGCTTACTGAACCAGGCGATAGACAAGATCCACTGCAACCATAGTAACAGGCTGGCCACCAACAGAAGTTGAGGCCATGCGTGGAACTGTAGTCCGATTTTGCATGACTTTCGTAACCAGTGTATGCCCCAGAGCAATAGCCTGGGAAACCGCCAAACGCCCATTACGAACTTTCAATCGGAAAATAACATTATCCGGAGAGACTATCTGTGGTTGTATATCGGTTACCAACGCTAACCGGGAGAGATATTTCAGGGTCTTATTATAAGCAGCCAGGGTGTTCACCCCATACACTTGCACTAGCAACCCTTTGTTCTGTTCGTCATTTTCGACCCTGGCAAAACGCTGCGCCAAAATACCAGCAGTTCGATCCACTCCTGGGATTAAGGTTTCAACCAGGGTTTCAGCACGGGCATTCCAATCTTGCCTGCGGCCGTGGTCATACAACGTCCAACGCGCATTCCAGCTGCCGCCGTAGGTCTTATATACTCGCCCCACCAGGATGGCCTCGGTCTGGTAACGACGGGAAGCATTGATAATCGTATCCTCAAAACTTCCCCAGACATCGCTGGTGGTGATATTGGCGCGATCAGATAGATCCAACATCGGCCAACGCAACGGTATGCCCCGTAACTTAGCCTGTTCAGAAATAAAGGCTTTGGCAGGATTGCTAGTGTTGTTGCCTAACAGGATCCGTGACCGGCGATCATCCACCACCATCCAGACCAGCACCGCCGGACGGGTTCGGCCCCAGACCGGCATGCGATTGTCTCGCAGCAATTTATTAATGGCTTTTTTGTCGAAGCGCACCCACAACACGTTCTCCTGCGCGCCGCCCGCTTCCTGGCGATTGCGATAACGATAGCGTTGCACATAGCGGGTCGGGTGAAGCAGGGCTTTCTCGATAGAGGTAATAGTCAAAACGATGCTACGCCCCGAAACCCGTAATAGTACCTGACGCATGCCGGCAGTTAGCGCGGCCTTACGTTCATCGAGATCCTGGCTGCTGACCGAAATTTCTGTTTCATACAGACCGGGGATAGTGTCTGCACGGGAAACCGATAGCAGACTGATGTTCAGTAACAGGGATAAAACAAAAAGACCCGCCGGTCCTGCGCCCAGGATGCGCTTGACTACCTGATTCCACATACAGTTTGTTGCTCTATATCGTTGTTTGCGCTTGCTGCGCGGCGTTTATATCCTGTGCTCTTGCCTGTCTCAATTCCAACCCCGGCGTCAACTTGATACAATGCGCCAGCATCTGGAATCCCGTCAGATTCAGGATAATTAAATTTTTGCGTATTATGCACCGATCAGTCTGTAAATGCTGTTTCTGATCCCGCTTTGCAGGAGATTTTTGTGTCAGATAATAATTCATCCCACCGCGATGACAAACCCTCACTCAGTTACCGGGATGCCGGCGTTGATATTGACGCCGGTAATTCATTGGTCGAACGTATCAAACCACTGGCTGCCAGCACCAAACGGCCCGGCGTCATGGCCGGACTGGGCGGTTTCGGCGCCCTGTTTGAACTACCGCTGGATCGTTACCGCGAACCCGTGCTGGTCTCAGGCACCGATGGCGTAGGTACCAAGCTGAAACTGGCTATGGATATGAACCGTCATGACAGCATCGGCATCGATCTGGTGGCCATGTGCGTCAATGATCTCATTGTCCAGGGCGCAGAACCCCTGTTCTTTCTCGACTATTACGCCACCGGCAAGCTGGATGTAGATGCGGCTGCTGACGTAGTTAAGGGCATCGCCGAAGGCTGCTGTCAGGCCGGTGCCGCCCTGGTCGGTGGCGAAACCGCGGAAATGCCGGGCATGTATCAGGGCAACGACTACGATCTGGCCGGTTTCTGCGTTGGCGTGGTAGAAAAAAGCCGGATTATCGATGGCAGCGCGGTAAAACCCGGCGACCAGCTTATCGGTCTGGGCGCCAGCGGGCCGCATTCTAACGGTTATTCTCTCATTCGTAAGGTGATTGAAACCAGCAAGGCGGATTTGAACCAGCCCTTCGATGGCGCGACGCTGGGCGAACGCCTGCTCGAACCCACCCGCATCTATGTCAAACCCCTGCTCAGGCTGGCCGCAGAAATCGAGATTCACGCGATGGCCCATATCACCGGCGGCGGCCTGCTGGAAAACCTGCCCC
>JAADGZ010000084.1 GCA_013152045.1 Gammaproteobacteria bacterium | reverse complement strand
GCCACCTTCACCATCAATTCGATTTCCTCTTCGTTGATAACATAAGGCGGCATAAAATAAATTACATTACCGAGCGGTCGCAGTAATACCTGGTTTTCCAGAGCGTGCCGGTAAACTCGCAGGCCGCGGCGTTCCTGCCAGGGGTAGGCTTCTTTGCTATTTTTATTTTTGACCATTTCAATGGCCAGGATCATGCCTGTCTGGCGGACTTCAGCGACATGAGGGTGGTCGGATAGCGGGGCGGTGGCGACACGCATTTTTTGCGCCAGCACTTTATTGTTACCAATCACATCATCTTCGGCAAAAATATCCAGTGTTGCCAGTGCCGCACTGCAGCCTAAAGGATTGCCGGTAAAACTGTGGGAGTGCAGGAAGGCGCTGAGGTTTTCATAGTCATCATAAAACGCCTGGTAGATATTATCCGTTGTCAGGCAGGCGGATAGTGGCATATAACCGCCAGTCAAGGCTTTGGACAGACACATGAAGTCCGGTGAAACAGCGGCCTGTTCACAGGCAAACAAAGTACCGGTACGACCAAACCCCACCGCGATCTCATCAACGATCAGATGGACGTCAAATTCATCACAGGCTTCGCGCAGCAAGCTTAGATAGATGGGATCATACATGCGCATATTGCCAGCGCACTGCACCAGCGGTTCAATAATAACGGCGCAGATTTCTTCATGCCGCTGTTCGAGTACCTCGTGCATGTGCGTAAACATGCTGCGGGAATGTTCGGCACAGGACACGCCTTCTTCGCGCTGGTAACAATCGGGAGAGGGTACGGTGATCATATCCATTAGCAGAGGCGCGTAGGTATCCTTGTACAGGGATACGTCACCGGCGGCCAGCGCGCCCAGCGTTTCACCATGATAACTGTTGCTTAGATTAACGAAGCGGGTTTTCTTTTTTTGCCCTTTATTGTGCCAGTAATGAAAACTCATCTTCAGGGCGACTTCGACCGCCGAGGATCCGTTGTCAGCGAAAAAACAGCGGCTAAGATTTTCCGGGCTTATTTGTACTAATCGCTCAGCCAGTTCAATCGCCGGTTCATGACTGAAGCCCGCGAGAATGACATGCTCAAGCGTGTCGAGCTGGTGTTTAATACGATTGTTGATGCGTGGATTGCAGTGGCCAAAAATATTTACCCACCAGGAGGATATGGCATCAAGATAACGATGACCTTCAAAATCCTCCAGCCAGATCCCTTCGCCGCGCTTGATAGGAATCAGCGGCAGGGACTCGTGATCCTTCATCTGCGTGCAGGGATGCCATAGGACTTGCAGATCGCGATTGATTAGAGTTTTATTATTCATGAAAAATCAGATACAAGGGAAAAGGAAAAAGATACAAGGTATTGTGGGTTTTTTGTATCTTTACCCTTTTATCTTGTATCTATGGTTATAAACCCAGATTCTTCCAGATGGCCATGCTGGCATCCGCCTGGTTCATACTATAAAAATGCAGGCCGGGGGCACCGGCTTCGAGCAACTGGTGGCCGAGATCGGTGACCACGTCTTCGCCGAAGGCTTTGATGCTGTCGGTGTCATCGGCAAAGGCTTCCAGGCGTTTGCGGATCCAACGCGGAATTTCCGCCCCGCACATGTCCGAGAAACGGGCCAGGTTGCTGTAATTGGTGATCGGCATAATGCCGGGAACGATGGGAACCTTGATATCTAGTCGTTCGCAATCATCAATAAAACGAAAGTAGGCATCCGGGTTGAAAAAATACTGGGTAATGGCGCTGTTAGCGCCAGCCTCTATTTTACGTTTGAAATTATCAAGATCATTTTGAGCGTTCCTGGCCTGAGGGTGAAACTCGGGATAGGCCGCCACTTCAATATGAAAATGATCGCCAAATTCTGCGCGAATAAATGCGACCAGTTCATTGGCATAGTGAAATTCACCGCTGCTATGCATGCCGGAGGGCATGTCACCACGCAGCGCGACGATGCGCTGAATATCATTATCAATGTAGCGTTGTAATAATTCACGCAGGTCCTGACGAGATGCACCAATACAGGTTAAGTGAGGTGCCGTATCAAAGCCGGCCTGACGAATTGACATAACCGTATCAAAGGTACCCTGTTGAGTGCTGCCACCGGCACCATAGGTGACGGAGAAATACTTTGGCTTCAAGGCACCAAGCCTGTCACGCACGGCCCTGAGTTTTTCCACGCCCTTGTCGGTTTTGGGCGGAAAAAATTCAAAACTGAACTGAAGCGAATGTTTCTTTTGTGATTCCATTTCCAGATTCCTAAAGAGTTCAACGCAAAGACGCTAAGGCGCAAAGGTCGCAAAGTTTATAAATGTAAGTCCAGTAGATACCATTTCTCTCATCTCTGCGCAATCATGTTGTGATTTCTGGTTCCCACGCTCCCGCGAGGAAATCCATACGTCAATTGATACGCTGATTCAGGTATCCGTTCCCACGCAGGAGCGTGGGAACGAGAAAACCGCTGGTAGGGTGGGCACGATTTTCGTGCCCACGCGGAAGACTGCTGCATCTGTGTTATTACAGATACAACATGTTTCTTTGCGTGCTCTGCGTCTTCGCGTTTTTGCGTCAGATTTTATTTAGTATCGGTAGTGGTCTGGTTTGTAAGGCCCTTCAACCGGTACGTTGATGTAGTCGGCCTGTTCCTGGCTAAGGGTGGTCAGGTTGACACCGATTTTCTTCAGGTGCAGACGAGCAACTTTTTCATCCAGGTGCTTGGGCAGGATGTAAACTTTGTTTTCATACTTGCCTGAGTCTTTGAAGAATTCGATCTGCGCCATGACCTGATTGGTAAAGGAAGCGGACATCACAAAACTGGGGTGGCCGGTGGCGCAGCCCAGATTTACCAGGCGACCTTTGGCCAGAATGATGATGCGTTTGCCATCGGGGAAAATGACATGATCAACCTGCGGTTTGATTTCTATCCACTCATATTTTTCCAGCGCGGAAATTTCGATTTCAGAATCGAAGTGACCGATGTTGCAGACGATAGCTTCGTTTTTCATCGCCGCCATGTGGTCGTGATTGATGACATTGACGTTACCGGTGGTGGTGACGAAAATATCGCCGAGGGCGGCCGCATCATTCATTTCAACTACACGGTAGCCTTCCATTGCCGCCTGTAATGCACAGATAGGATCGACTTCAGTCACCAATACGGTTGCGCCCATGCCACGGAACGCCTGTGCACAACCTTTGCCGACATCGCCGTAACCGAGTACGACACAGATTTTACCGGCGATCATGACATCGGTGGCGCGCTTGATGCCGTCAAGTAGAGATTCACGGCAACCATAAAGGTTATCGAACTTGCTCTTGGTCACCGAGTCGTTGACGTTCATGGCGGGGAACATAAGTTCACCGGCTTCCATCATTTGATAGAGACGATGGACGCCAGTGGTGGTTTCTTCGGTAACGCCCTTGACGCTGTTGACGATTTTGGTCCATTTGTCCGAGCCATCGCTGATGGTGCGACGCAGGACATCGAGAATGGCTGCCCCCTCTTCGTTGTCATCGGCTTTAGTTTCGGGAATGCTGCCGGATTTTTCG
>JAADGZ010000121.1 GCA_013152045.1 Gammaproteobacteria bacterium | reverse complement strand
CATCATTGTTTTGTTTGCAGTGAATCCAGCAGTTCCTGTTGTTTCTGGTAACGCTTATTCATCGTATCCTTCAGGGCCTGCGTATCTTTAATCAGCTTGGGAATATCCTGCATGGGGATCGTTGTCGGGAAGGGAATGCTTGGCCCGTCATTATCGGTATTTTCTTTTTGCTTTGTCGCCGTACTACTTTCTTTGGCATCAGCACTATTTTTAACTTTTGGATCAGCCTGAAGCAGATTGGTATTCGTGTTGATCAAAACCACTTCGTCCTTGCCATGCGGATTCTGTTTGTCAGAAAAATGCCAGACACCGTGTTTATCTCGCCACTTGTGCACGGCGGTGTTGTTATCTTTTAACTTGACGGGTAAGACATTGTTAGCCGTGGACTTGATATTATCGATGGTCTTCGAGATCCGCGCCGAGTCGGCGCGGCCGAATAGATGGGACAAATTTGGCAGTGGCAGTTTATCCAGGGAAAGAATCGGTTTGCCATTGGGGCTGTGCAGTAAAAAGGGACTGACTCCGACTAGTAATAGCGCAAGTAGCATGAGTTTGAATATCAGTTTCACGATGCATTTCCTGAAGTTGCTCTGCTATTGATTATAGACACCATTGATCATTTTTGTCTTTACTCTCGCTGGGTGCAATTCTCCGCTGCTTGTAGCGAAAACGGTAGGCTGGGTAGAGCAAAGCGCGAAGTCCAGTAGGCAAACCCATCAGTACGCGACAACTTAATACCCCGTCAGCTTGCTGCGAGGTAGTTTATTCTTTATTTTGCTCTTGCTGGATCTGGGAGAAAACAACAGTCTGATTGCGGCCGTTGTTTTTGGCGACATAAAGAGCTTTATCCGCATTTTCAATTAGGCTGTTTTCATCCTGTGCACACTTTGGGAAACAGGAAATGCCCATGCTGATACTGGTATGAAAGAATTTCTGTTTGTTGGCATGCAGTTGCAGTTGCTCAACTGACTTGCGAATACGTTCGGCAACCTGAAAGGCAACATCGTCTGGGATGCCCGGTAACAGAAAAATAAATTCCTCGCCGCCATAGCGGGCGACGATGTCAATATCGCGGGTGACGGTCATAAATATTTGCGCTAGTTCGGTGAGCACCATATCGCCGGTGGTATGCCCGTAGCTGTCGTTGACATTTTTAAAGTTATCAATGTCGGCCATGATCAAGGAAAAGGGTTTGTTGCTGCGCCGACTGCGCAGTAGATCCTGTTCCAGGCGCACCATAAATTCCCGGCGGTTAAACAGGTTGGTTAATTCATCGGTCATCGACAGGGTTACCGCCCTGGAGTGCAGATGGGCATTGCCGATAGCGCCGGTAGCGATATGGGAGAGAGTGCCGAGCAGGGCGTATTCGTCATCAAAGAGTTCCTGGCGATGGTGGAAATAAAGATATTGCACGCCCAGGCGGCGTTTGTGACTCACCAGTGGCAGACAAACAAAAGAGCTGATACCTTCCTTGCGAGCCAGGTCGCTGAGTGGATGTATGGTGTCGGACAGATCATTACTAAGGATATAGTGGTTGTTTTTAAATACATCATCGGCTAGACCGCCGCGGCGGAAATTCATATTTTTAACAAAGTGACGAGACAGCCCCATGGTATATTTATCAGTAAAACGGCGGGATTCCGCATCAAACAGCACGATGGCAGAGGCTTGTGCCTTGACAATATCCATCGCGCAGCGCATAACTTCATTCAGAGTTTCATTGATGCCAAGGGTGGCATTGACGGTAACCGCAACTTTGTTTAGCGCTGAAAGTTGGGCCGTGCGACGGGTCATGGCTTCGCGGTTTTTATCGACATAAGTTTCCATGGCAATCGCAATATCAAGAAATACGACTTTAAGCATAGATTGCACGGTCTGTAGACATTCATGCTCATCTGTTTTGACGTAGTCGGAAATCTGCGGAATGAGCAGAGATATATATTTGCGATAGGCACCAATATACCAGCGGGGTTCCAGTCCAACATGCTGATGGACACGACCGACCTGGAAGCGATCGCGTAAATAAGCTTCGCCATATTCACCTGAGGTTAGTAAGGTAAAATAGCGGCTCTGGACTTCCTTCAACTTATTTAATGTGGTCTCGTCAGGAATCAGAGTTTTTGAAAATTCAAATTTAAGCAGGTGAGAATAAAACTGATCGACAAAAAAAGCGGGATCTTTTTTAAGATACTGGTGCAGGTTTGTCAGGATATGAATGTCGGCATCATTAAGTTCAAGGAAACGCTTGAGCTCGTCGGTATCGTCCAGACTAAAGTGTGGTTTGGTTTCAGGCATCAGCGGTGCTGCAGGTTTGGATTCTTGTTGTTTTATAAAGTATAGCCATTATTAACAGGTTCTTTATGGTGAGTCTATTGCTGGAATCAAATAGGATAATCTGATATTGATCCGCTTGATAGTTTTGTCAGCTGCTTTGTGGCGGGATTAATTTTCATTTAAGTATATATGGTTAAGCTTGGTTTACTTTATCACTATTGGGGGAAATAATGATGACTAGCCAAAGATCTGTAATTGTACTGCCCGTGTTCAATGCATATATAGTGCCGTTTCACAGCCGCCTGCTGAGCTTGTGGCTTTTGTTGAGTATGTTGCTGTCATCTTTGTTGATGTTTCTGTTGCCCGCCGATGCAGAAGCCATCCCGGTGTTTGCGCGCAAATACAAGCTCAGTTGTGCCGCCTGCCATGCCGCGTTTCCACGTCTGAATGAGTTTGGCAAACAGTTCGTCAAATCTAATTATCGTCTACCTAACTGGAAAGACACGACTGTGAAGACCGGTGACGAGATGCTGGCGCTGCCAGAATCTGTGCCGTTAGCAATCCGTGCCCAGGCCTATGTGCAGCAGCGGGAGGCCAAATCCCTCTCGCTGCAAACAGGTGAAACCAGCCAGGCTACGACCGACATCCAGGCACCGTACCTGATTAAGCTTTTGTCCAGTGCCCCCCTGTCGGAGAATATTAGTTATTATTTCTATGGCATTTTTGCGGAAAAGGGCGGCAATGGCAGCGTGATCATTGAAGATGCCTGGTTCTCCTACGACGATCTGTTCGATACGGGAGCCGGTATGATGTTCGGTCAGTTTCAGGTTTCGGATCTGATGTTCCCAAGGGAAACACGTATGACTTTCCAGGACTTTATGGTCTACCGCATGGCCGGACTGACCTATGATCGGGGGCTGGTATTTAACTATGACCTGGGACCGGTGGGGCTGGACATCGGGGTGGTCAACGGTAATGGTATTGAAGATAATCTCAGGATTAACAGCCCGGGTTATAAACGCCCGGATCATATGTTCGACAACGATACAGGCAAGGCGCTGTTCGCGCGTTTGGGCATGACTCCGGGCGGTGTTGACGTTGGACTCTTTTACTATGCGGGGTCGCAGAAGAATGCCAGCGGCGTTGCGGGAACCCTCAGTGGTAATCGGAATACAAACAAGAATGCCGCCGGGTTGGATCTGTCTGGCAAGCTGGGCACCGACACTTACGGGTTTGCCCAGGCTATCTGGAACGACTGGCAGGGCTTCATTAATGCCAATCGTGAT
>JAADGZ010000010.1 GCA_013152045.1 Gammaproteobacteria bacterium | reverse complement strand
CACCCAGACTATCCCACCGGCGGAAATGATCACCCTCTCCTGCGCCAGCGGCGACGAGGGGCTAATCTACCGCGGCGAACTTAAATACGAAGTCATCGAAACCGATCTGTCCGGCCTGGCGCGGCCAAAGACAAAGATCATGCTCAACCTGGGCAACCCGGATATGGCTTTCGCCACCTCGTTCCTGCCCAACGATGGCGTCGGTCTGGCGAGGCTGGAGTTCATTATCAATGAATACATCAAGGCCCATCCGATGGCCCTGCTGCAGCCGGAACGGGTAACCGATGCAGCCACCCGCCAAACCCTGAAAGACCTGATTACAGGCTATGCCAACGGCAGCGATTATTTCGTGCAAAAGTTATCCGAAGGTGTCGGCACTATCGCCGCCGCCTTCTGGCCCAAACCGGTGATAGTGCGTATGAGCGATTTTAAAACCAACGAATACGCCACCCTGCTTGGCGGCGCCGATTTCGAACCGCAGGAAGACAATCCCATGATCGGCTTTCGCGGTGCGGCCCGTTATACCCATCCGGCCTATGCCGAAGGCTTTGCGCTGGAATGCGCGGCCATGAAACGCGTACGGGAAGATATGGGCCTGAGCAACGTCAAGCTGATGATCCCCTTCTGCCGCCGGGTCGAGGAAGGCGAAAAGGTTCTGCTGGCTATGGCCGCCCACGGTCTTAAGCGCGGTGACAATGGACTGGAAATATACGTCATGTGCGAGATCCCCAACAACGTCATCCAGATCGACGCCTTTGCCAAACTGTTCGACGGCTTCTCTATCGGTTCCAACGATCTGACCCAGCTCACCCTGGGGGTGGATCGCGACTCAGAAATCGTCGCCTTCGACTTCGATGAACGCGACCCCGGAGTAAAAGAAATGATCCGCCTGGCGGTAGACGGTGCGCGCCGCAACCAGCGTCATTCCGGCCTCTGCGGGCAGGCGCCCTCCGACTATCCGGAAATGGCCGAGTTTCTGGTGGAGATCGGCATCGACTCCATGAGCCTCAATCCTGACACGCTGCTCAAAACCACCCGCCATGTGCTGCAGGTCGAAGCCCGTCTGCAGGCGGAAAACAAAAAGAGGAAAACCTCATGCAAAGAGTAACTCTTATGCGCATGATGCCACTGATGCCGACACTGAACGAATTCCCCCCTGCCGTTGGTTGGTGTATGAACTTGCCCGACAGACAAACGATATCGTCGCCAGCATGAGCAGCCTGATCCTCATACGCCACGGCCAATCGATCTGGAACCTGCAAAACCGTTTTACCGGCTGGGTCGATGTATCCCTCAGCCCGCAGGGTGTGGCCGAAGCACAGCAGGCAGCAAGCCTGCTGCTGGATATGCATTTTGATGTAGCCTTTACCTCCAGTCTGCTACGCGCGCAGGACACCCTCTACGAAATTCTCAAGCAGAACCGGCACTGTCAGCAATACCTGCGTATCCATGAACAGAACAGCCCATGGTACGAACACTTTACCCCGGATCAAAGCGATGCCAGCGAGTTAAAAATTTATGTTTCGGAAAAACTCAACGAACGTTACTACGGTGATTTGCAAGGTCTGAACAAGGACTGGGCCAGACAGGAATACGGCGAGGATCAGGTTCATCAATGGCGGCGCAGTTATACCGTAGCACCGCCCAGTGGTGAAAGCCTGCAAATGACCGCGACCAGAACTCTGCCCTATTTTTCCGGACAAATCCTGCCGCATCTACAACAGAATAAACAGGTATTGGTTTCCGCCCACGGCAATTCACTACGCGCCATCATCATGCATATTGAAAACATGACAGCGGAGCAAATTGTCGATTATGAGCTATCCACCGGTGCACCCCATGTATACAAGTTCGACAGAACCTTGCAAATCATCGACAAACAGATCCTGACCGGCAATCCCGGTTTTTATAATTTTTAAGGGGTAAATCCGATGAACAAACCCGATCATCTATATATCGCTGCAGTGTTTGAAAACCCCGATCAAGTCCAGACTATGATGGAAGACATGAACAGGCATAATTTCCTCATGGATCAGATTTCCCTGCTACACCGTACCGGTGGTAGGAGCGATGATTTTCTGGGCATCAGTTACAGTGATGAAAAGGAACGCTTCAAGATCTGGGGTACCCATGGCGCTCTTTGGGACACACTGACCAACCTGGTGCTGTTTTATACCCGACATCGGTCCGGTAACACTGGTGTGACAGACAAGATCGACCTGCTAATGCATTGTAACGACGGAACACCCGAACACTGGCGCCAGCAGGTGACTTGGGAAGGAGCCGATCCGGTGTTCATTATCGCTTGATATGACAAAAACAAAATACATGCTCTCAGAACAGGAAAACCCGCAGTGAACAGCAAAACACGAAGCGCGATACCCAAGCCGCCGCATCCTTTGCAACGCCAGCAAAAACTGCCCTGGCAGACACCCAAATCGTCTGCCGAAGACACCGAGGCACCGGCCAGGGTCGAAGCCCTGCTGCACAGCGAAAGTTACCGTCAGGCCGACGAGGATGTGGATTTTCTCAGCCGGGACGAAAGCCGCGGTCTGCGCCTGCAACTGGATTACAGCAAGCCGGAATGGTTGCTGCAACAACATGGAATCCACCATACCATCGTCGTCTTTGGCGGCACCCGCATTGCCGAACCTGCGGCCGCTCGCCGCCAGGTGGAAGCCCTGCGCAAGGCCCTGCTCGCCAGCCCGGAAAACCCCGAGCTGAAACAGCAGCTGGCGGTAGCCAGACGCATCCAGGCCAAGAGCCATTATTATGACATCGCCAGAGACTTCGGACGACTGGTGGGCGATTCCGGCAACGGTCCCGAGGACTGTCGGCTGGTAGTGATGACCGGCGGTGGACCGGGAATCATGGAAGCCGCCAATCGCGGCGCCTATGATACCGGCGCCAAAACCGTCGGCCTCAACATCAGCCTGCCACACGAGCAATATCCCAATCCCTACATCAGCCCTGAATTATGTATGCGGTTTCATTATTTCGCGCTGCGCAAAATGCATTTTTTATTACGCGCCCGGGCGCTGGTGGCTTTTCCCGGCGGCCTTGGCACCCTGGATGAGCTATTCGAAACCCTGACCCTGATCCAGACTCGCAAGATTGCCCCCTTGCCCGTGATCCTGGTAGGAACCGAATACTGGCAAAAAGCATTTAATTTCGACTTTCTGGTAGAGGAAGGCGTGGTCGATGTCGAAGACCGCGAGCTGTTCTGGTTTGCCGAAAGTGCGCAGGAAATCTGGGAAAACATTCTCTGCTGGCACGAAGACAACGGCACCCCCCTGTTTGGCTGATCGCGATGGATGAATCACAGGAGTAGATAATAATGAACATTTCCTTTCACGGTGCGGATCAGGAAGTCACCGGTTCCTGTCATCTTGTCGAATGCGCCGGCAAGCGGATCCTGATCGATTGCGGTCTTTATCAGGGAGGCCGCGAACTGGCCGAAGAAAACGCCCGACCTTTCGGTTTTGATCCTGCCGAGATCGATTACCTGCTGCTAACCCACGCTCATCTGGATCACTGTGGCCGAATTCCGCTGCTGACAAAACG
>JAADGZ010000138.1 GCA_013152045.1 Gammaproteobacteria bacterium | reverse complement strand
CGTGCCGCCAATATGATTACGGGCGGCCACCGAGCCTTCCAGGGTCAACACCTCAAATACATCGTCCCCGATGGCATCGGAAAAAACCTTAAGTTCGGCCAGACTCATTTCCGATAAATCTTTTCCATTATCCACCCCGAAGCGCACCGCCTTGCCGACAACTTCATGCGCATCGCGGAAAGGCACATTTTTACGCACCAGATAATCGGCCAGATCGGTAGCGGTAGAAAAGCCCCGACGTGCGGCTTCGCGCATGTTGTCACGTTTAACTTCGATCTGCGGCATCATATCCGCGTACAGACGCAGACACCCCTTGAGGTTATCAATCGTATCGAACAGGGGTTCCTTGTCTTCCTGATTATCCTTGTTATAGGCCAGAGGCTGACTTTTCATCAGCGTCAGCAGGCTCATGAGATGGCCGTAAATGCGGCCTGTCTTGCCGCGTACCAGTTCAGGCACATCGGGATTTTTCTTTTGCGGCATAATCGAGGAGCCGGTGCAGAAACTGTCGCCCAGATCGACAAAATTGAATTGCGCCGAGGACCAGAGCACCAGTTCTTCTGAAAAACGAGAGAGATGCATCATCAGGGTAGCGGCAAAGGCCAGAAATTCGATGCCGAAGTCGCGATCGCTAACCGCATCCAGCGAATTTTCTGCCACGCTGTCAAAGCCCAGTAATTTAGCCGTATACAGCCGATCAATTGGATAGGTGGTACCGGCCAGGGCGGCGGCGCCCAGCGGCATGACGTTGACTCGTTTATAGCCGTCGGCCAAACGCGCCTGATCGCGCAGCAGCATTTCGCACCAGGCCAGCAAATGGTGGCCCAGGGTGACCGGCTGCGCGGTTTGCAAGTGGGTGAAACCGGGCATGATGGTTTCGGCTTCGCGTTCGGCCAGATCCAGCAGGCCGTCGATGAGCCGTTGCAGGGCGATGTTGATCTGGCCAATCTGGCCGCGCAGGTAGAGACGAATATCGGTGGCCACCTGATCGTTGCGCGAACGCCCGGTATGCAGTTTTTTACCGGTCACGCCAATGCGATCCGTCAGCCGGGCTTCGATATTCATATGCACGTCTTCCAGCTCTGCACTCCAGGCAAACTCACCGCGCTCGATTTCAAGACAAATGTCCTGCAGGCCGCTAATAATCGTATCGCGTTCACGTTCGGTCAATACGCCGACATGGGCCAGCATGCTGGCATGGGCGATGGAGCCGATGATATCTTCACGGTACATGCGTTTATCGAAACCCACCGAAGCGGTGAAGGCTTCGACGAAGGCATCGGTAGGGGCGGTGAATCGACCGGCCCAGAGTTTGTCCGTGATGGTCTTCGCGGTTGTCTTATCGGTTTTTTTATTTTTACTCATGGGCATGTCACGGTTCAATAGAAGAAGCTAACAGTATAACGTTTTTGTTATGGTGGCGCAGTCCGCACATATCATTTTGGCTGATTTTAGACAATAATTCATAGACTTAAAGTAGACATTAGAGAAACTTGAAGACTCGAAAATCCCCAGCTCCATCGGTGTCGAACGATGATGATTCACTTTTCCTGCCGGACTTCTGCGCCATTCGCATGGTTTTCGTGGTGGTGATCGTGGCGGAGCTGGCGGCTTTTGTCCTCGCCCTGGCACCATTGAATCTGTCCCTGACCGAACGGCTGAGCAATCTCGGCACGATTTCCTTTTTTGTACAGTGGTGCGCGCTGGCAGCCAGCGCCCTGCTCTGTCTGTCGCGCCCCTGGCTGCGCGGGTACAGTACGGCGCTGGTCAGCCTGTTCAGCTTCAGTATTATTCTTGGCGTGATCACCCTGGTTTCCGAAGGTGCCTGGTATTTTTTTCAGCGACCTTTTTTCGGCACGGGTGAGTATTGGCATATGCACTTTATGCTGCGCAATCTGTTTATCGGAATTATTATCACCGGCCCCTTATTGCGTTACTTTTATATACAGCATCAGTGGCGGCTCAAGATCAGAACCGAATCGCAGGCGCGCCTGCAGGCCTTGCAAGCGCGCATTCGTCCGCATTTTCTTTTCAACAGCATGAATACTATTGCCAGCCTCACTCGCAGCCAGCCGGGTAAAGCGGAAATGGCGACCGAAAACCTGGCCGATCTGTTTCGCGCCAGCCTGCTTGATGCAAAACAGTATCAAACTCTTGAGGAAGAGTTTGAACTCTGTCGGCGCTATCTGGAAATCGAAGCCCTGCGCCTGGGCGAACGCCTGCAGGTTAACTGGCAGGTGGATAGTTTGCCGCTGCAAGCTTTGATCCCGCCCCTGCTGTTACAGCCCTTGCTGGAAAATGCTATTTATCACGGCATTGAACCGTTGACCGAGGGCGGCGTGATAGAAATCAAAGGCAAAATGGATAACCGCCAGTTGCATATCAGGATAGACAATCCCGTGCCTCGCCAGGGAATGTTGGCGCGTAGCCAGGGTCATCATATTGCTCTGGATAATATCCGCGAACGCCTGCATACCCTTTATGGCGCACGCGCCGGACTGGAAGCCGAACTACACGAACAGCGTTATCGCACCCAGTTATTTTTTCCGTACATAAAGAATCAAGATGAATATTCTGATTACTGATGATGAACAGCTGGCGCGCGAACGCCTGCGCAGCATGCTGGATGAGCTTTCACACACGGTAGTGGCCGAAGCGGCCAACGGTAAACAGGCCCTGCAACACTGCGAACAGCAAGCGGTGGATGTTATTTTGCTCGACATTCGCATGCCGGGTATGGATGGTCTGGAAACGGCCCATCACCTGATGCAATTAACACAGCCTCCGGCCATCATATTTACGACTGCTTATGACGAATATGCGCTTAAGGCATTCAAGACCCATGCGGTAGATTACCTGCTTAAACCCGTACGCCTGCGCGAACTGGACGCGGCGCTTACTGCGGCCACCCAGCTTAGTCGTGCGCAACAAAGCGCGTTGAATGAATTAAAGCTGGAAAGCTCCAGGCCCATGTATATCAGTGCACAGGTCAAAGGCAGCATACAGTTGATTGCCTTTGAGGAAGTTTATTATTTTCAGGCCGATCAAAAATACACCAGCATTGGTTACAAAGATGGCGAAGTCTTGATCGATGATTCACTGGTAACCATCGAACAACGTTATCCGCAGCTGTTGCGTATTCATCGCAATGCGCTGGTTGCTCCCGACTATATCGCTGGCCTGAAAAAAGATGAAGAAGGTCGCAGTTTCCTGCGTCTGCGAGGTTGTGATAAATCGCTTGAAATCAGTCGTCGCCATTTACCCGAGGTTCGCCGCTGGCTGAAGAGTCAGTCTGACTAAGAAAAAAATCAACCAAGGCGCAAGCTCGTATTAAGCTAATCAAATAGCGATTTAATCGATCTGTGTTTAGTTTTGCGTTGAGCCAATGTCTGGATTGCAAAATCCAGCAAAATCCGCTGCAACGATTGCTCGATTGCATTTCGAGTTAGCTGTTTGCATGCACTTGTTCCCTATCCAATTGTTATTGTTGAATATTATGCCGTGGCATGGTTGCTGCTTATGTTTTTACGTGGACAATAGAAACCTGGTTCGCAGTGCCAACCAATATGCCGCAGTGACCCGAGGAAAACATGATGTGGTTATTCGGTAAAAAAGCTAAGCCGCAGTCGGCGGTAAAGAATTGTGCTGGCCGAGTGGTGGAGGTGTATGAATTCGGGCCGATCCAGGTGCAGGTGGCGATTGATTGTCGTGGGGCGGTTTGTCCGCGGCCACAGCTGCTTACCATGAAGGCGCTTGAACAAATGCAGAATGGTGAAGTGGTGGAGTTGTTGGTAGACAACCCGAGTTCCACCGAGGCGATACCCGCCATGACCTTAACCTTGGGTAGTACCCATTTGATTACGGTTAAGGAAGTGGATTATTGGAGTATTTATTTGCGCAAAGGCATTGAAGACGTAGACGACTGAGTGCGATCACGCAAGCCAATTTAACAATAATGGTTTAAAGCATGGGGGAGATAGTAGATGTCCAAAGAGTTGGAAGGGATCGTAATTAATAATACGGCCGATAGCGAACTTGCCTGGTTTGCACGCAAAGGTAATCTTTATGCCTTGGCGATTCTGGCGTTAATTACGATTGGCTCATCGGTCGTGTTAACGATAGATATTCGTTGGTTGTATTTGTTGGTCTATCTTTGGTTCGGTGTAGCTTATGGTGTGCTCTTGCAATACGGGCGTTTTTGTATGGCCTCGGCAGTGCGCGATCTATTTGCTGTTGGTGTGCCGCGCATGGCGGTGGGCGTATTAATCGCGGTGGCGTTGTTTTCACTGAGCGCGGCGTTGGTCAAAGTTCTGGGAGTCAGTACTTATTATCCTAATCCTATCGGTTGGCATGGTTTAATCGGCGGCGCGATATTTGGATTCGGCATGGTCTTCGCTGGTGGTTGTGCTTCCGGTTCTTTATATAAAAGCGGCGAAGGCAATATAGGTTCGATGCTGGTGATCTTGTCTATTTCTTTTTCCCAGGTTATTTACGTTACCCAGGGTGGCTGGCTCAACAAGCTGGTCCCCGCTGCCTGGACGGCATCCGCCTTGGCTAAACAAATGCCGGCACAGCTGAA
>JAADGZ010000014.1:18580-25281 GCA_013152045.1 Gammaproteobacteria bacterium | reverse complement strand
ATTTCGGCTTCTAGATAGTCCTGATGCTGACGAAGCTTATTCTCGATTTCTCTTTGTGTGGTTAAATCGTGTATTGCCATGAGGATGCTGACAGGCTCTTCCTGCTCATTGCGAATAACCTTGAGTATAATTTCAATCGGGCGAGCGGTAGGATTGTCAGGATGATCTGCTTCCATGATGATCTGTGTGTCTTCACGTGTTTTTCTGGCGTGGCACACCGGACAGGGAACGGCTTCGCCCTGGGGATGCAAAATACGGTTAATATCCTGGCCAATGACCTGTTTTGGTTGCAGGCCAGTGAGCTGATAGAAGGTTTTATTGGCGCGCATTATCCGGTCATCGAGATCAACCAGATAAATAGCGTCATCGATAGAATTCATGGCCTGCTTCCACTCATCGGCAGTTTTGATCAGTTCATCTTCGATTTTTCTGCGTTCACTTATATCTTGCACCACACCAATAGAACATAGCGGCCTGTTATTTTCATCAAACTGAGTTTTGCAGTATTCATGGATATATTTTGTTCGCCCATCTTTCATCAACAAACGATGAGTCAGGTCATAAGGTACTCCGTTTTTAAGTAAATCCATGTATGCCTGGTTAACTTGTTTCCGATCATCGGGATGAATTCTGTCAAGAAAGGCTTCATAGGAAGGCTGAAATTTATCAATATCAAGTTCAAAAATACGAAAAATTTCATCCGACCAGGTGAGTGTATTGCTAATCAGATCCAGCTCCCAGTTACCGATATGCGCAAGTTGCTGGGCTTCGGCAAGATTGCGTTGACTTTTGTGCAGTGCTTCCTGTTGCTGGTATTCTTCGCTAATGTCACGGAATACCAGAATTACGCCGAGAATTTTTTCCTCTTCATCCATGATGGGCGCGCCACTGTCAGCAATCTGGTACTCCCTTCCATCTTTGGAGATGAGCACCGTATGGTTGGCTAGACCGACAATCTGACCGCTGGATAAAACCTTCTCTACCGGGTTGTCGACCGGCTGACGGCTATGTACATTCACAATCCTGAAAACATCAGGCAGGGGATGGCCGTTGGCATCTTTTTGCTGCCAGCCGGTGAGGCTTTCCGCGACTGGATTCATGCGAATGATATAACCCTGTTCATCCGTGGCGATGACCGCATCGCCAATACTGTTCAGGGTCAGGGCGAGGTAGTTTTCGCGTTGCTGGAGTTCGGCACGAACCTGTTCCAGTGCCTGATAGGAACTCAATATTTCTCGTTGACGAACGCGCAGGAAAAAAATAATCAGCAGAAACAGATAGATGATCAGGCTAACACCCCCCCATTGCAGCAGGTGCTCGGCAGCCAGGCCCTGTTCGGTATCATCATGGATGGGCGCTTCGCCTGCGGCGAGAAGCGTGAGCGCAGCAAGCAGACGCCGGCGATCTTTAATCCGGCGTTGGGAAACAGCAGCAAGTGATTGGTCTTCTACTGCTTGTTCACGTTCGGCCTGTTCGGCCTGAATCCATTTATCGATAAGAACAGCCAACGCATCAACCTTCTTTACCAACCTAGGGTTGTAACGACTTGCGTCCTGATAACGTTTTATCAGAATCTTGGCATTTGCCGCATGTTGTTCAAAGTTTGCATGAGCCCTGCTTTTTGTCGAGCTTTCCTTGGTTTGTAATTCAGCTGTTTCAATTGCCAGAAGAGGGCGACGTATGGCATCCAGCATCTGAATGGCTGTCGCTGCTTGCTGACCACGCTGGATTCGTTCTGGAACGTTACGCAGGATAATTACGCTAACGAACACAAGAATGCCGAGTAGGGCAAGGGACAGGAAACGGCGAGATTCTTTCGTATTATTACTAAACATTATCCTGATAAATTAGATTGTTAATGGCGTAAAATCCAGTTTTAGCGGCAGAAAAATGCCCCCGGCATGTCTGGCGGATGAAATTAACTCGTTGCTCAGCAGTAGCTGTAAGCGTGACGAGGTACTAGCTACTCGTGCGTATTTCCAGTAAAATCTCCCCGGTCTGAAATATTTCCGACCACCCTAATTTTTAAGCAGGAGACCTCCAGCCGGGCGTCTCCCGCTTTTTGTGCGCCTTGATAATGGAGGTTTACTTGAGAAAACCGGCCCTGCTTGTACTTGAAGATGGCACTATTTTTCATGGTGAGTCCATTGGTATTGATGGTCAGACGGCAGGTGAGGTGGTATTCAATACCGCCATGACAGGTTATCAGGAAATCCTTACCGATCCTTCCTATGCACAGCAAATCATCACTCTGACCTATCCTCATATTGGTAATACCGGCAGTAATGTCGAAGACGAAGAATCCTCCGCTATTCACGCCAGCGGCCTGGTAATACGTGATTTACCTCTGCTGGCGAGCAACTGGCGCAAGCAGGAAAGCCTGGGCGACTATCTGCTGCGTAACAAGGTGGTGGCTATTGCTGATATTGATACTCGCAAACTGACCCGTTTGCTTCGGCAGAAGGGCGCGCAAAATGGTTGCATTCTGGCAGGAGATAATTTGGATGAGCAGGCGGCATTGCTTGCTGCAAAAGCCTTTCCCGGTCTCAAAGGTATGGATCTAGCGAAAGAAGTCACCACCCATATGCCGTATGAATGGGCGCAGGGTAGTTGGACCCTGGACGGCGGTTTGCCTGAGGCACCACATCCTGTTGAAGAAAAACTGCCCCTGCATGTAGTGGCTTACGATTTTGGCGTCAAGCGCAATATTTTACGCATGCTGGTAGATCGGGGCTGTCGCCTGACCGTGGTACCGGCGCAGACTCCAGCGGTCGAGGTGTTGGCGATGAAGCCAGATGGCGTGTTTCTTTCCAATGGTCCCGGCGATCCGGAACCCTGCGATTATGCAATCATGGCTATCCAGGAGTTGGCGGCAAAGGCCATGCCCATGTTCGGCATTTGTCTCGGTCATCAGCTGTTAGCATTGGCCTCGGGCGCGAAAACCGAAAAAATGAAATTTGGCCATCATGGCGCTAATCACCCGGTGCAGGATCTTCAGGGCAGGCAGGTCATGATCACCAGCCAGAATCACGGTTTTGCCGTGGCTGAAGACAGCCTGCCCGATAATCTGCAGGCCACCCACCGATCCCTGTTTGACGGTTCCCTGCAGGGGGTGGAACGTACCGATATCCCCGCCTTCAGTTTTCAGGGCCATCCCGAAGCCAGCCCGGGTCCGCATGATGTTGCGCCGTTGTTTGATCGATTTATCAATCTGATGAAAAAAAACTAACGCAAAGACGCGAAGTCGCAGAGTTCGCAAAGGAAAATCGTTATTATGATTTTTTTTATTAATCATCTCTGCGTTCTTCGCGCCTTTGCGCCTTTGCGTTAAAGAAAATACTATGCCCAAAAGAACTGACATTAAAAGCATCCTCATTATCGGCGCCGGGCCGATTGTCATAGGCCAGGCCTGTGAGTTCGACTATTCCGGTGTCCAGGCCTGTAAGGCGTTAAAAGAGGAAGGCTACCGGGTGATTCTGGTGAATTCCAATCCGGCCACCATCATGACCGATCCGGAGATGGCCGATGCGACTTATATCGAACCCATCAACTGGAAAACCGTTCGCACGATTATTGAAAAAGAACGCCCGGATGCCCTCCTGCCGACGATGGGCGGCCAGACGGCGCTTAACTGCGCGCTGGATCTGGCGCGCGAAGGTGTGCTGGAAAAGTTTAAGGTAGAAATGATCGGTGCTTGCCGTGATGCCATTGACAAGGCGGAAGATCGGGATCGCTTTCGTACCGCGATGCAGAAAATCGGTCTGGATATGCCCCGCGCCGCTGTTGCGCATAGTATAGAAGAAGCCTTTCAGGTGCAGGCGCAGGTGGGCTTTCCCACGGTTATTCGTCCATCCTTTACCATGGGCGGTAGCGGCGGCGGCATCGCCTATAACAAGGAAGAGTTTGTCGAGATTTGTGAACGCGGGCTGGATCTCTCACCGACCAATGAACTTTTAATCGAGGAATCCATTCTCGGCTGGAAAGAGTATGAAATGGAAGTGGTGCGGGATCACAAAGATAATTGCATCATCATTTGTTCGATTGAAAACCTGGATCCCATGGGCGTGCATACCGGTGATTCCATCACCGTGGCCCCTGCGCAAACCCTGACCGACAAGGAATACCAGATCATGCGTAACGCCTCACTGGCGGTATTGCGTGAGATCGGTGTGGATACCGGTGGCTCCAATGTGCAGTTCGCTATTGATCCTGAAAATGGCCGCATGATTATCATCGAGATGAATCCGCGCGTCTCGCGTTCCTCGGCACTGGCCTCCAAGGCGACGGGTTTCCCCATTGCCAAAGTTGCAGCCAAATTAGCCGTGGGCTATACCCTGGATGAATTGGCCAACGATATTACCGGCGGTGCAACACCGGCCTCGTTCGAGCCGAGCATCGACTATGTGGTTACCAAGATACCGCGTTTCACGTTTGAAAAATTCCCCAAAGCCGATTCTCGCCTGACCACGCAGATGAAATCGGTGGGTGAGGTGATGGCTATTGGCCGCTCTCAACAGGAGTCCTTGCAGAAAGCCCTGCGTGGGCTTGAAATCGGCGTGGATGGATTTGATGAAATTCTGGAACGCGATGCCGATGATGCTATGGATGTGCTCAAGCATGAATTGAAATCACCTGGTCCGCATCGCCTGTGGTATGTGGCGGATGCTTTTCGCATGGGCCTGAGTGTGGAGGAGCTGTTTGAGCTGACCTTTATTGATCGTTGGTTCCTGGTACAGATCGAAGAACTCGTGAAACTGGAAAATGAAGTTCGCGAGCAGGGCATGGCGGCACTGGACAAGGCGCGTATGCGCAGACTCAAACGCAAGGGGTTTTCAGATCGCAGGTTGGCGAAACTGCTGGATATTCGCGAGCACGAATTACGCGCCCTGCGTCACGAACAGGGTGTGCGGCCGGTGTACAAACGGGTGGACACCTGTGCTGCCGAGTTTGCCACTAATACCGCCTACATGTATTCCACCTATGAAGATGAATGCGAAGCGGCGCCCACGGATAAAGACAAGATCATGGTGCTGGGCGGCGGACCCAATCGTATCGGCCAGGGCATCGAGTTTGATTACTGCTGTGTGCATGCGGCCATGGCCTGCCACGATGATGGTTATGAGACCATCATGGTCAACTGCAATCCAGAAACCGTCTCTACTGATTATGATACTTCTGATCGGCTTTATTTTGAGCCGTTAACGCTGGAAGATGTGCTGGAACTGATTGAGCTGGAAAAACCCAAAGGCGTGATCGTTCAGTACGGCGGACAGACGCCGTTGAAACTGGCGCGGGATCTAGAAGCTGCTGGTGCGCCGATCATTGGCACTAGTCCGGATTCGATTGACCTGGCCGAAGACCGTGAACGCTTTCAGAAACTTATTCAGAAATTGGGTTTAAAACAGCCACCCAACCGCACCGCACGCGAACCGGAACAGGCAGTAAAACTGGCCGAGGAAATCGGTTATCCACTGGTGGTGCGGCCTTCCTATGTGCTGGGCGGGCGGGCCATGGAAATCGTTTATAACGAAAAAGAACTGCGTCGTTACATGACCGAAGCGGTGCAGGTGTCCAATGATTCGCCGGTGTTGCTAGATCGTTTTCTTGATGATGCGGTAGAAGTGGATGTGGATGTGATTTGTGACGGTAAGGATGTGCTTATTGGCGGCATCATGCAGCACATCGAACAGGCCGGCGTACATTCCGGCGATTCCGCTTGTTCCCTGCCACCCTACAGTATTTCCGCCGAACGACAGAATGAGATGCGCGAACAGGTTAGCCTGATGGCGCGGGCGCTGAAGGTTATCGGTTTGATGAACACCCAGTTTGCGATTCAAAAAGACGTGGTCTATGTACTGGAAGTGAACCCGCGTGCCTCACGTACCGTACCTTATGTGTCCAAGGCTACGGGGGTCGCGTTGGCGAAAGTGGCAGCGCGTTGTATGGCGGGTCGCAGCTTAGTGGAACAGAAGGTGACAAAAGAGATCGTGCCGGATTATTTTTGTGTTAAGGAAGCGGTGTTTCCCTTTAACAAGTTTCCTGGTATCGATCCCTTGCTGGGGCCGGAAATGAAATCTACTGGCGAAGTTATGGGCGTGGGGCGCAGTTTTGGTGAAGCCTTTGCCAAGTCACAGATTGCCGCTGGTGTCATTTTGCCGAGCAAAGGCCGAGCTTTTCTGAGTGTCCGCAATACCGATAAGCCGGGCATCGTTGAAGTCGGACGTCAGTTGCGGGCGCTGGGTTTTGAGTTGGTCGCTACCCGTGGCACCACTAAAATACTGAGTGATGCTGGGTTGGAGGTGCAAGCGGTCAACAAGGTTACCCAGGGTCGGCCGCATATTGTTGATATGATCAAGAATGATGAAATCAGTCTGATTATTAATACGACTGAAGGTAGCCAGGCGATTGCCGATTCAGCGACTATTCGCAGTAATGCCTTGCAACACAAGGTAACCTATACCACAACGTTGGCGGGTGGGCTGGCTCTGTGTCTTGCTCTCAGACAGCCCAACTTAAGTACCGTAAACTGTTTACAGGATTTGCATCAGGAGATATCCGCATGAGCAGAGCACCGATGACAAGCCAGGGCGCCGAGAAACTGCGCGTCGAATTGAAAGATTTGAAAAGTGTACAGCGGCCAAAGGTCATCCAGGCCATTGCCGAAGCGCGTGAACATGGCGATTTAAAAGAAAATGCCGAAT
>JAADGZ010000014.1:0-18568 GCA_013152045.1 Gammaproteobacteria bacterium | reverse complement strand
CAGCAGAGTTTTATTGAAGGCCGGATCCTGGCGATCGAGGCGGCGCTGTCTAATTCACAGATAATTGAGGTAGCCGTGGTCGGCGCCAATGCCGGTGATAAAGTGGTGTTTGGGGCAACGCTTGAATTACTGGACGTTGAAAATGATACGGAAGTTACTTATCAGATCGTTGGCGAAATGGAAGCCGATATCAAACAGAACCTGATCTCGATTACCTCGCCTATTGCTCGGGCTCTGATCGGCAAGTCGGTCGATGACATCGCCGAAGTCCAGGCCCCCGGCGGTGTGCGCGAATATGAAATTATCTCGGTGCGTTACGAAGAATAAAAAACTTCGCGCCTTAGTGTTAAAAAATGAACATCATCGAACGCGTTCTCTTAACTCTCTGGATTGGCAGTATGTGGGCCATTGGCTATCTTGCTGTGCCGGTGCTGTTTCATAGCTTGGATGATCGCATTCTGGCCGGCATGCTGGCTGGGAAGATGTTTAGCATTCTGAATTTTATGGGTTTGCTTTGTGGCCTTTTATTACTTCTGGGTTTATTTTACCAGCAGGGCCGGGCAGCTTTATCTGGCTGGCGAAGCTGGCTTTTACTGGCTATGTTACTGTTCATCTGTGTGGCTGAATTTATTCTGCAGCCACAGATGGCCGCACTGAAACAGCTGGGTTTAAGCGGTGATAGTCTGCAGCAGTTTCGTTGGTTGCACGGCATATCGTCTAGCCTATTTCTCGTCAACAGTCTGGCTGGATTGTTGCTAATTATTCGTGGTTTGCATAAATAATTAGGTTTTCTCCGTTGTTTCAGACTGCAGTCATCATTGCTTTGGAGTAAAGTGGTTAAATTCTGCTATATTTTGTATGATCTGCGTCGACACGGGGAAGTAGAACTTGCCGGATTTAATAAAAAACCAGCTGGAAAAACGCTGGAGTCGAATTTTTGAGAATTTGTTTGATGAACTCTACCTGTTTCGTGCAGATAATCTGAAGTTCCTTCTTGTCTCCAAAGGCGCGCTGAACAATCTGGGTTATACGACGGAAGAACTGGTTGGCATGACGCCGGTTGATATTAAACCGGAATTGAATGAGCAACAGTTTGAAGCTGTCATTGCGCCGTTGCGCAAGGGCGAGCAGGAATTGCTGGTGTTTGAAACGGTGCACCAGCGCAGGGATGGCAGTCTTTATAATGTAGAAATACGCCTGCAGCTTGCGGCTGAAGAATCGCCGCCAATATTCATTGCTATTATTCTGGACATCACGGTGCGCAGGCAAGCCGAGGTGGCGTTACGAGAAAGCCAGCAGCGTTATCATGCCTTGGCCAAAGCTGCACCGGTTGGCATCTTTCGCACCAATCTGGAAGGTCACTGTGTCTACGTCAACGAATGTTGGCAAGAGCAGGCCGGGATGAATATGAACCAGGCCCTGGGTGACGGTTGGGTGGCGGCGTTACACAAAAATGATCGGCAACGGGTGTTTGATGAATGGTCTCAGGCAGCGCAGGCACAGCGCAGTTTTCGCACCGAATGCCGCTATCAGCGGCCGGATGGTAAAATTCTCTGGTTGTTGGTACAGGCCGAGGCGGAGAAGAATAGCAACGATCAGGTCATTGGTTATGTTGGCACGGTAACTGATATTAGTGCGCGCAAGCAGATCGAAGTCGAAGTCGCCAACCAGCGGGATATGCTGGAGGATCTAGTGGTTGAGCGTACGGTAGAACTTTCTCGTAGTAACCGGGAACTGGAATCCTTCAGTTATTCCGTTTCGCATGATTTGCGCACACCGTTGCGCGCTATTGATGGTTTTAGTCTGGCTTTACTGGAGGACTATGGGGTTCAGCTGGACCAGACGGGACAGGATTATCTGCATCGGGTACGGGCGGCCAGTCAGCGCATGGGGGATCTGATTGATGCCTTGTTAACCCTGTCCAGGGTGAGCCGTTATAATCTGGAACGCAACCCTGTCGAGTTTTCCCAACTGGCACATGATGTGGTTAGCGAATTACAGCAGGATAGTCCTGACAGGCAGGTTGAGTTTAGGGTTGCCGACAATATGCAGGTCGAGGGTGACATACATTTGTTGCGTATTCTGCTGGAAAATCTGTTTTCCAATGCCTGGAAATATACCGCAACCATTGAACATGCACAGATAGAATTTAATCATCGTCAGGAAAACGGTGAGACGGTTTACTTTATCCAGGATAATGGTGTGGGCTTTGATATGCGTTATGTGGATAAGCTTTTTTGTGCCTTTCAGCGTCTGCACGGGGCTGAATTTGAAGGCACTGGTATTGGTCTGGCGACGGTACAGCGAGTGGTTAATCATCATGGCGGCCGGGTTTGGGCCGAGGGCGAGACAGGCAAAGGCGCGACCTTTTATTTCACCCTGTAGGTAATACTATATGCGGTTTTTCTGCGGGCCGATAAATAGCACAGATATGGCCAATAGCCTGGACGAGTTCGGCGGAGGTTTGCTGTAGAATACTGTCGATCATTTCCTGACGGGCTGTTTTATCGGCGGCGTTTAGACGTAGCTTGATCAGTTCATGGTGTTCCAGTGATAGTTTGATTTCAGTCGTGACATTTTCCGTAAGCCCTGCCTGACCGATAATGACAATGGGCTTGAGTGAGTGAGCGAGTTTGCGCAAATGGCTGCGCTGATTTTTATTTAAAGGCATAGGATGAAGATACAGGATACAAGGTACAAGATACAAGCTAAATGCAAATACCAGCGGCAAGTTCATCTCTTTGGGTTTAATCCCCCGCTGCTTGCAGCGAAAAATAGTAGGCTGGGTAGAGCGAAGCAAAACCCATCGGCGGATTACAACTTAATACCCCGTCCGCTTGTGGCAGGGTGTTCGAGCTTGTATCTTTTTTCCTTGTATCCTGTATCTGCCTTTCTATGAGTAAAAAAAATCGAAGCAAATCCAGCGGCAAGTGGTTGCGAGAACATTTTGACGACATCTATGTCAAACGGGCCCAGCAGGAAGGTTATCGTTCGCGGGCGGTATATAAGTTGCTGGAGATCGATGAGAAAGATAAATTGCTTCGCCCCGGTATAACCGTGGTCGATCTGGGCGCGGCACCGGGTAGCTGGTCGGAAGTAGCGGTAAAAAAAATCGGTCACAAAGGCCGGCTGGTGGCGCTGGATATTTTGCCCATGGATAGTATTGCCGGGGTGGAGTTTATCGAAGGTGATTTTCGTGAGCAGGAAATCTATGATCAGTTGCTGGAGGTGCTGGGAGATGCATCGGTAGACCTTGTAATTTCAGATATGGCGCCCAATATCAGTGGTTTGAAGGCCGTCGATCAGCCTCGATCCATGCATCTGGCTGAACTGGCGCTGGAAATGGCGGAAAAAGTCCTTAAGCAAGGAGGGGACTTGCTCGTTAAAGTATTTACTGGTGAAGGACTGGATGAGTACAAAAAGATGATGCGGCCGCTATTTGAGAAAATTATCGTGCGCAAACCCGGTGCTTCTCGTCCCCGTTCCCGTGAGATTTACTTATTGGCCCGAGGTTATAGAAGTCGGGCATAATCCGGATAAACCACAGGATAAGTACCTTCACGACATAATTTTCTGTAAAATGCACAGAAAATTATGTCTAAGGCACTAATGTGTAGTAACGTAAAGTATTGAGAAAATTGCCCGGAAAAGCCGGGAAATAGAGGAATTAAATTGAACGACCTGACCAAGAATATCCTGTTATGGGTGATTGTCGCGATCATCCTCATGTCTGTTTTCAACAATCTGACCCCGACCGGCTCGGATAACAAAATCGTTTATTCTGATTTTCTGCAGGATGTGAAGCAGGATCGGGTGCGTGAAGTATTGCTCATGGGGCGCAATATCACCGGAGTAATGCAGGATGGTACTCGCTTTACTACCTATAGTCCGGAAACCAGCAATACCGCCCTGATTGGTGATCTATTGAATGGCAACGTGAAAATCAATGCCAAACCAATGGAGCAGTCTATTTGGACCCAGATTTTCATTTCCTGGTTCCCCTTCCTGCTGATTATCGGCCTGTGGATTTTCTTCATGCGCCAGATGCAGGGCGGCGGCGGTGGCCGTGGTGCGATGTCATTCGGCAAGAGCAAGGCGCGCCTGCTGGGTGAAGATCAGATCAAGATTACCTTCAATGACGTGGCCGGCGTGGATGAGGCTAAAGAAGAGGTCTCCGAGCTGGTAGAATTTCTGCGTGATCCGGGCAAATTCCAGAAACTGGGTGGCAAAATCCCGAGTGGCGTGTTGATGGTGGGGGCACCCGGTACCGGTAAGACCCTGTTGGCCAAGGCCATTGCCGGTGAGGCCAAAGTGCCTTTCTTTACCATTTCCGGTTCCGATTTCGTGGAAATGTTCGTCGGCGTGGGTGCCTCCCGGGTACGCGATATGTTTGAACAGGCTAAAAAACATGCGCCCTGCATTATTTTTATCGACGAAATTGACGCTGTGGGCCGCCATCGTGGTGCGGGTCTGGGCGGTGGCCATGATGAGCGTGAACAGACGCTTAATCAGTTGCTGGTAGAAATGGATGGTTTTGAAGGTAACGAAGGCGTTATCGTCATCGCCGCCACCAACCGTCCGGACGTGCTGGATCCGGCTTTACTGCGCCCCGGCCGTTTCGACCGCCAGGTGGTGGTGCCGTTGCCGGATATGCGCGGTCGTGAGCAGATCCTGAAAGTTCACATGCGTAAGGTACCGATATCAGACAACGTCAATGCCAAAAATATTGCCCGTGGCACCCCGGGTTTTTCCGGTGCGGATCTGGCCAACCTGGTCAACGAGGCTGCTTTGTTTGCCGCACGTGCTAACAAGCGTCTGGTGGAAATGGACGACTTCGAGAAAGCCAAGGACAAGATCATGATGGGCGCAGAGCGCAAATCCATGGTTATGAATGAGGAAGAGAAAAAACTCACTGCCTACCACGAGGCCGGGCATGCGATTGTCGGCCTGAGTGTGCCTTCTCACGATCCTGTCTACAAGGTGAGCATTATTCCGCGCGGTCGCGCTCTGGGCATCACTATGTTTTTACCGTTGGAAGATCGTTACAGCTACAGCAAGGAACGCCTGGAAAGTCAGATTGCCAGTCTGTTCGGCGGACGCATTGCTGAAGAACTGATTTTTGGTTCAGATAAGGTCACCACGGGTGCTTCTAATGATATTCAGCGCACTACCGAGTTAGCTCGTAACATGGTTACCAAGTGGGGGCTGTCGGAAAAACTGGGGCCACTGACTTACAGCGAGGAAGAAGGCGAAGTATTCCTTGGCCATTCAGTCACTCAGCACAAAAACGTGTCGGATGAAACCGCACATATTATCGACGAGGAAATCAAGAATATCGTTGAGCGCAACTATAAACATGCACGGCAGATTCTGGAGGATAAGCTCGATAGACTGCATGCTATGGCTGATGCCCTGGTCAAGTTTGAAACTATCGACAAGGATCAGATTAACGATATTATGGAAGGCCGGACACCACGTAATCCGGATGGCTGGGATGACAACGAACCGCCTTCCGATGTCCAAAGCCAGCCAGCAGAGAATAAAGAGAATAAGGATAAAAAAGGAACGATTGGCGGTCCTGCAGGAGAACATTAAAATAGAATTCAGAGTAAAAATTTTACTCTGAAGCTTATTTTTTATCTGAGGAACACCCCGATATCGGGGTGTTTTTCATTGAAATGAAGTAAAAATCAAGATCGTTGAGGTTCCCTGATATCCCTATGAATGTGCTGGTGAGTTGTCACGGTCGAAGTCTAGATCTTTCCTGCCCCCGAATTATGGGGATACTCAATAGTACACCTGACTCCTTTTCTGATGGCGGCCGGTTTTTTAATCCAGATGATGGTTTGCGGCAGGCGGAGAAGATGCTTGCTGAAGGTGCGGATATTATTGATATCGGTGGCGAGTCTACTCGACCCGGGGCACAGGCCGTATCGCTGGATGAAGAGTTAGCGCGGGTGATTCCGCTAATCGAACGGCTGCGGGCAGAGACCGATACCTTTATTTCGGTTGATACCAGTAAGTCGGCAGTGATGCGCGAAGCGGTGGCTGCTGGTGCTGATATGATTAACGATGTACGCGCCCTGCGTGAGCAGGGCGCACTGGAAACCGCAGCCGCCCTGCAAACACCCGTCTGTCTTATGCATATGCAGGGTGAGCCGCGCAGCATGCAGCATCAGCCTGAATATGAAGATGTGGTGGCCGAGGTCAAAGCTTTCCTTGAAGCGCGGATTAGTGCCTGTGAAAAGGCCGGAATTCTACGCACACAACTTGTTATTGATCCCGGTTTTGGTTTTGGCAAGAGCTTGGCACACAACCTGGTGTTATTTCGTCGCATACCGGATTTTCAGTCATTTGGATTGCCGATCCTGATCGGCGTCTCGCGCAAATCCATGATCGGTGCCGTGCTGGATATTCCCATGCAGGAGCGGATGCCGGCGAGCGTGGCCTTGGCAGGGTTGGCGGTATGGCTGGGCGCATCGATCATTCGCACGCATGACGTGCGTGAAACCGCCGATGCGGTTAAAATGTGTCATGCCGTAGCGAATCTATAGATGTGTGTATTCAACGCGGAGAACGCAGAGGCGCAAAGACGCAGAGAAAACATTATTTAAGGAAACGCTGATTCATTCCGTTCGCCCTGAGCCTGTCGAAGGGTGAAATTAATCAGCGTTTCCTTAAGAATCAGAATTATATAATCTCTGCGTTCTCTGCGTTAATTATCCATTCTAAAGAGATGGACGCTAAAACTAATAGAAAACAGGAATGGAAATGACAAGAAAATATTTTGGAACGGACGGTATTCGCGGTCGAGTAGGGGAATTCCCAATTACTCCGGAATTTGTGCTTAAGCTAGGCTGGGCAGCTGGACGGGTATTATCCAAACGTAGTGGCGGCAAGATTCTTATCGGTAAGGATACGCGTATTTCGGGTTATATGTTTGAGTCGGCATTAGAAGCCGGGCTTTCAGCTGCCGGGGTAGACTGTCATTTATTGGGTCCCATGCCCACCCCAGGTATCGCTTACCTGACCCGCGCCCTGTTTGCCGAGGCGGGTATTGTTATTAGCGCTTCGCATAATCCCTATCATGATAATGGCATCAAGTTCTTTTCCGCTCAGGGTAACAAGCTGGCAGATGAGGTGGAGCTGGCCATCGAGGATGAGCTGGATAAAGATGTAATTTGCAATGAGTCTTCTGCACTGGGCAAGGCCGCGCGAGTAGAGGATGCGGCTGGCCGTTATATCGAATTTTGCAAGAGTACGTTTTTGAATGGCCACGATCTGCGTGGTGTAAAAATTGTTGTTGATTGTGCCAATGGTGCGACTTATCACATTGCGCCTAAGGTTTTTGCCGAGTTGGGAGCAACAGTATTTGTCATTGGCGATCAGCCTGATGGTTTGAACATCAATGCTGGTTGCGGTTCTACGCATATGGATCTGCTGCAGGAAAAAGTGCAGCAATATCAGGCTGACATTGGCATTGCCCTGGATGGCGATGGTGACCGAGTGATGATGGTGGATAATAACGGTCGTATCATCGATGGCGATGAATTGCTCTATGTGGTGGCCATGCACCGGCAGCAGACCGGTACCCTCAATGGCGGGGTAGTCGGCACCCTGATGAGTAACTTGGGTCTCGAGCACGCCTTCAGGAAAGAAAACATTGCTTTCAAGCGTGCCGCCGTGGGGGATCGCTATGTGATGGAATACTTGCTGCATGATAACTGGATTCTTGGTGGCGAGTCTTCGGGACACATCATTTGTCTGGATCGCACCACGACCGGTGATGGCATCGTTTCCGCTTTGCAAGTATTGGCAGCAATGAAGGAAAGTGAATGTAGCTTGCAGGAACTGTTGCAGGGGATGGATAAATACCCGCAGGTACTGGTCAATGTGCGGTTGGCTAAAAAAGTTGATGTATTGGCTTGCGAATCCGTGAAGGAGGCTCTACGCGATGCGGAAAGCGAGCTGGCGGATCGCGGACGGGTATTATTGCGACCCTCGGGCACCGAGCCGTTGATTCGGGTGATGGTAGAAGGGCAGGATGCCACCCAGGTGGAATCGGTGGCGCGACAGCTGGCCGATGTGGTGGAAAGCAGCCTCTAGAGTAGAGTCGCTAGTGGCGGGTAGCTGGTAGCAGGGAAACCGGTTTTCCCAGCAACTCGCCACCAGCTACCTGCAACTCGATTGGCATACAATCGTGGTTTTTCATTGATTTATCAGGCCTTGGGGGTTAAGATTTCGCGCTGTTTTTAGGCTTTGGCCACAATGGGATTTGGGAGAAATAAATGCGTCAGGTACTGATAGCGGGTAACTGGAAAATGAATGGTTCACGCAGCAGCATTCGTGAGCTGTTGGATGGCGTCAAGGCGGGAGTTGGTGAAGTCAAGTCAGCCGAACTGGCTGTTTGTGCGCCGTTTCCCTATCTTGCCGATGTGCAGGAACAGTTAAATGGCAGCACGATAAGCTGGGGCGCACAAAACCTCAGCACAGAGGAAAAAGGTGCTTTTACCGGTGAAGTATCCGCTGCCATGTTGCTGGATTTTAGTTGTAAGTACGTCATTGTTGGCCATTCCGAACGCCGCAGCCTGTATGGCGAAGATGATGCTCTGGTGGCACAGAAATTTGCCGTGGCGCGTAAGGCCGGTTTAAAGCCTATTTTCTGTGTCGGTGAAAGCCTGCAAGAGCGTGAAGCCAATGTGACTGAAGATGTTGTGGCCCGGCAGCTTGATGCGCTTATTGCGCTCGAAGGCGTGGCGGCACTGACCGATGGTGTGATCGCTTACGAGCCAGTCTGGGCGATTGGCACAGGAAAAACCGCTTCGCCGGAGCAGGCGCAGGCCGTACACGCCTTTATTCGTGCTAAACTGGCGGCGCTCGATGGCGCAGTGGCCGACAAGGTACAGATTCTTTACGGTGGCAGTATGAATCCAGCTAATGCTGCGCAGTTGTTGGCCATGGCTGACATCGATGGTGGTCTGATCGGTGGCGCTTCGCTGAAAGCTGATGATTTTCTCGCCATCGGTAAAGCGGCGGGTTAGAGCACGGCAATATCTAAATCACGACAAAGATAGAGCACCCTGATAAACTAGCGTAGTCGAGTAGCGCGAAGCGAAACTCGGCAACAGATTTATAGCAACCTACATTCAAGAAGTTATTATGCTGTATAACATTATATTGGTAATTCACGTATTGATTGCGAGCGGCCTGATTGCTTTGGTGCTACTGCAACAGGGCAAGGGTGCAGATGCTGGCGCCGCTTTTGGCAGTGGTGCTTCTGGTACAGTCTTTGGCAGTCAGGGTTCAGCCTCATTTTTAACGCGTACTACTGCGGTATTGGCAACTCTATTTTTTGTTACCAGCCTGACCTTATTTACCTTGGCGGCTAATCTTTCCAAACCGGAAAGTGTAGTGGATACGCATGCCAGTGAAATTAGTAAGCCCATGCCGAAGCCAGCGGATGCAGGCGTACCTAAAGATCTACCCGCAGCCCCTGCGAGCAGTGATGTGCCGGGTAACGATGTCCCCGTTAGCAAGTAACTTCTTATAATCGTTTTTTAGTAAATCTTAGAACATTGCCGAAGTGGTGGAATTGGTAGACACGCTACCTTGAGGGGGTAGTGGCGTAAGCTGTGCCGGTTCGAGTCCGGCCTTCGGCACCATATTTAATTAATTACATAATTAATTATTAGTACAACATCTTCAACTTCAGTCATAGTCCGGTTGTCTTAGTATAATACTCTATAAAGTCGTTATAATTTATCATAATATTAAAGAGCGATGCTTCAATATACGCCTGTCCTGTTATTGGCAAGAATAGGAAGAAACCTTTCTTTTGTCAGTAATGGCTTATTCCGACAGTTGAGATAACGCATTGAAATAATAAGATATAACAGATTCACTTTAGCTTGCACTTATGGAGTTACTAGCCTAGACTGCAATTCTCCTGATAGGGAAGTAATAACACGTTAAGCAAACATCGCAATGAAGTTAATAACGTTGAGACAGCAATCACTGTTTATATTTAGACTGAAGGGACTGTGAATTTATGCTAGAGAATTACCTCCCGGTACTCATTTTTATCATCGTCGGTGTCGTTGTCGGTGGCGTCATGATTGCCCTTGGTTTTGTTATGGGTCCCTATCGCCCCGATGATCAAAAACTTTCCCCTTATGAGTGTGGCTTTGAAGCCTTTGAAGATGCGCGAATGAAATTTGATGTGCGCTACTATCTGGTCGCCATCCTGTTTATTATTTTCGATCTTGAAATTGCATTTTTATTTCCCTGGGCGGTGGTGTTGGAAAAAATAGGCGTGTTTGGCTATGCCGCCATGGTGGTCTTCCTTGGGATTCTGGTGGTTGGTTTTATTTACGAGTGGAAAAAAGGAGCCCTGGAGTGGGAATAGAAGGGGTTTTAAACGAAGGCTTTATCACCACCAACGCTGACAAGCTGATCAACTGGGCGCGTACTGGCTCGCTCTGGCCGATGACCTTCGGTCTAGCCTGTTGTGCGGTAGAAATGATGCATTCAGCTACCGCTCGCTATGATCTAGATCGCTTTGGCGCAGGTATTTTTCGCGCCACGCCGCGCCAGTCCGATGTCATGATTGTCGCCGGTACTCTGTGTAACAAAATGGCCCCGGCCTTGCGCAAGGTTTATGACCAGATGGCTGAGCCGCGCTGGGTCATATCCATGGGTTCCTGCGCCAATGGCGGCGGTTATTATTATTATTCCTATTCGGTAGTGCGTGGTTGCGACCGCGTGGTGCCGGTTGATATCTATGTACCGGGTTGCCCACCCACTGCAGAAGCTTTGATTTACGGCGTTATGCAGTTACAGAACAAGATCCGCCGAACCAATACCATCGCCCGCTAATTCGAGTCAGATTATATGTCCGAATATTACAATGATTTAGCCGACAAAGTGCGCGAGCATTTCGAGGACAGGATCGAAGACTGTCAGGTCAAGTATGGAGAGTTAACGGTCACGGTTGCTAAAACACAGCTACTGGATGTTTGCCGGGAACTGCGGGATCTCGACAGCTTCAGGTATGACCAGCTGATGGATATCTGTGGCGTGGACTATCTGCATTACGGAAAAGATGAGCACAGCGAACCCAGCTGGACGGGGCCGCGTTTCGCGGTGGTCTACCATTTGTTGTCGGTGAGCAATAATCGTCGCATTCGGGTAAAGACCCTGCTGGATGGTGAATTACCGATGGTCGATTCGGTGATCGATATCTGGAATTGCGCCGATTGGTTTGAGCGCGAAGCCTTTGACCTGTTCGGTATTATTTTTGACGGCCACCCGGATCTGCGTCGTATTCTGACTGACTACGGTTTTATCGGTCATCCTTTCCGCAAGGATTTCCCTCTCTCGGGGCAGGTGGAAATGCGTTACGATCCAGACAAGCAGCGTGTCGTCTATGAGCCGCTCAGTATTGAGCCGCGCATTAATCAGCCACGCGTTATCCGTGATGACTTTCGTTATGCTGGACGGGATGAGCAGACGGAGGATCAGCACGATGCCTGAGTTTCATAATTACACCTTGAATTTTGGTCCCCAGCATCCGGCTGCTCACGGCGTATTGCGCTTGGTGCTGGAACTGGATGGCGAGGTGGTGCAGCGCGCTGATCCGCATATTGGTTTATTGCATCGCGGCACTGAAAAATTAGCTGAGAGCAAGCCCTATAATCAAAGCATCCCTTACATGGATCGCCTCGATTACGTTTCCATGATATGCAATGAACATGGCTATGTACTGGCGCTAGAAAAAATGCTGGGTATTGAAGCGCCCGAACGCGCCCAGTATATCCGGGTAATGTACGATGAAATTACGCGCTTGCTGAATCATATCTTCCAGCTGGGCGCGCATGCGCTGGATGTTGGCGCGATGACTATGTTTCTTTATTGTTTCCGTGAGCGCGAAGATCTCATGGATATGTATGAGGCGGTTTCCGGTGCACGTATGCATGCCGCCTACTATCGTCCCGGTGGTGTCTATCGTGATCTGCCGGACAGCATGCCGCAGTACAAGCCTAGTAAATATAAAAACGAAACCGAAACCGCGCGTATGAATGAGGCCCGCAGTGGCTCGCTGTTGGATTTCATCGAAGATTTTACCAATCGTTTTCCTACCTATGTGGATGAGTACGAAACGCTGCTTACCGATAACCGCATCTGGAAACAACGCACGGTAGATATCGGTATCGTGACACCAGAACGAGCCAAACAGCTGGGACTGACTGGACCGATGTTGCGTGGTTCCGGCATAGAATGGGATTTGCGTAAGAAACAACCCTACGAAGTCTATGACAAACTTGATTTCGATATTCCTGTTGGTACCCATGGCGATTGTTATGATCGTTATTTGGTGCGGATTGAAGAAATGCGCCAATCCAATCGTATTATCAAACAATGTATCGACTGGTTACGTAAAAATCCGGGGCCGGTGATGTTGGACGATCACAAGATCACGCCACCCTCACGGCAACATATGAAAACCGATATGGAATCCCTGATCCATCACTTCAAACTGTTTAGTGAAGGTTATGTCTTGCCTGCTGGCGAAGTTTATAGCGCAATTGAGCATCCCAAGGGTGAGTTCGGTATCTATCTGGTATCCGATGGTGCCAACAAGCCCTATCGCCTAAAAATACGTGCGCCGGGTTTTGCTCATCTATCGGCTATGCATGAGATGACCCAGGGACACATGATTTCGGATGTGGTGGCGGTGATTGGCACCATGGATATTGTGTTTGGAGAGATCGATCGGTGATGGCAGGGCAGAAAAAAACGCAAACCAAGCTGGGGCTGATAAGCGAAGCTTCAAGAGCTGAAATTGATCGCTGGATAGCCAAATATCCACCAGAGCAGAAGCGTTCGGCGGTAATGGCCGCCTTGCGTATCGTGCAGGATCAAAACAAGGGCTATCTGAGCAATGATCTGCAAGATGCGGTAGCGGAATATCTGCAGCTGCCGCCGATAGTGGTTTATGAAGTGGCAACCTTTTATTCGATGTATGAACTGGAAGCCGTGGGCAAACACAAGATCTGTGTCTGTACCAATATTTCCTGCATGTTGCGCGGCTCGGACGAAATTGTCGCCCACCTGAATAAACGTCTCGGAATCAAACTGGGTGAAACGACTAAGGATGGCCGCTTTACCCTGAAAGAGGTTGAATGCCTCGGCGCCTGCGTCGAAGCGCCCATGTTCCAGATTGCCGATAAGTATCATGGCAACCTGACGCCTAAGACCGTAGATGAAATTCTGGACGGGCTGGATTAATCATGAATTTGGAGACGCTGGTGTTTAACGCAGAGGTCGCAAAGGCGCAGAGACGCAGAGGTTTTATGTTTTCAAACAATCATCAAAATTGTTTTGCTCCGCGCCTTTGCGCCTTTGCGTTCTCTGCGTTTAATAAAGTCATGTCGACGGAGGCATTTCATGACCAATGAAGTCTGCTTCCGTACTCTGCACCTGGACAAGCCCTGGACGCTGGAAAACTATCGTAGTCTGGGCGGTTACGAGGTCATTAAAAAAATACTGACCGAGAAAACCCCGGTCAATGATTTGATCGAGCAACTCAAAATTTCGGCTTTGCGTGGCCGTGGTGGCGCGGGATTCCCGACCGGCCTCAAATGGAGTTTCATGCCGCGTAATGCCGAAGGCCAGAAATATATTATTTGTAACTCTGACGAAGGCGAACCAGGTACCTGTAAGGATCGTGATATCCTGCGTTACAATCCGCATCAGTTGATCGAAGGCATGATGATCGCCGGCTATTGTATTGGCGCATCGAAAGGCTACAACTATATTCGCGGTGAGTTTTCTGAGCCTATTAAACATTTTGAAGCGGCGCTTGAAGAAGCCCGCGCTGAAGGTTTGCTCGGCAGTAATATATTTGGCTCCGGTTTTGATTTTGATTTGAACGCTCACTACGGCGGTGGTGCTTATGTCTGTGGTGAGGAAACCGCACTGCTGGAATCTATCGAAGGCAAGAAAGGCCAACCTCGTTTCAAACCGCCGTTCCCGGCTGGCTTTGGTCTGTATGGTCGGCCAACCACGATTAACAATACGGAAACCCTGGCCTCGGTGCCGGTGATTCTGGCCAAAGGCGGGCAGTGGTTTCTGGATATAGGGAAGCCCAACAACGGCGGCACCAAGTTGTTCAGCGTATCCGGCCATGTCAACAAGCCGGGTAACTTTGAAGTGCCGATGGGCATCCCCTTTGCTGAATTGCTGGAGATGGCCGGCGGTGTGCGTAATGGCCACAAGCTTAAAGCCGTGATCCCGGGCGGATCGTCAACACCGATATTGCCTGCCGAGATCATTATGCAAACCGATATGGATTATGACTCTATATCTAAAGCAGGTTCCATGCTTGGTGCAGGCTCGGTGATCGTCATGGATGAAACCACCTGTATGGTTAAAGTATTGGCGCGGCTGTCGCACTTTTATGCGGAAGAATCCTGCGGCCAGTGCACACCCTGCCGCGAAGGTACTGGTTGGTTGGCAAAAGTGATGCACCGCATCGAACATGGTCAGGGTCGAGAGGAAGATCTGGCCTTGCTGGACGATGTGGCCGGGCGTATTCGTGGACGTACCATCTGCGCCTTGGGTGATGCTGCAGCCATGCCCGTGCAGAGTTTTATCAAGCACTATCGTGAAGAATTCCAGTACCACATCGAGCACGGCAAGTGCATGGTCTGATGTCAGACAAACATGAATAAACAGGTAACGAAACAGATGGTCAATATCGAAATTAACGGCAAGAAGCTCCAGGTTCCGCAGGGATCCATGGTCATCGAAGCCGCTGATAGTGCCGGTATGACGATTCCGCGTTTCTGTTATCACCGGAAATTATCGGTTGCTGCCAACTGCCGTATGTGCCTGGTGGATATCGAGAAAATGCCCAAGCCGGTGCCGGCCTGCGCCACCCCGGTGACAGACGGCATGAAAATTCTGACGCATTCGGCCAAAGCACTGGATGCGCAGAAGAGTGTAATGGAATTTCTGCTGATCAATCATCCGCTGGACTGTCCCATTTGTGATCAGGGCGGAGAGTGTGAGCTGCAGGATATTGCACTGGGTTTTGGTTCAGACAAAGGACGTTATCAAGAATTCAAACGTGTGCTACGGGACAAGGATATTGGTCCGCTGATCTCCACAGAAATGACCCGCTGCATTCACTGTACCCGTTGCATCCGCTTTGGTCAGGAAATTGCTGGCGTCATGGAACTGGGTGCAACCGGACGTGGCGAACATATGCGTATTGGCACCTATGTCGAACGTGCAGTTAACTCTGAAATGTCGGGCAACGTGATCGATCTTTGTCCAGTAGGCGCACTGACTTCGAAACCCTATCATTATCATGGTCGGAGCTGGGAAAATACCGTTATCGACAGTATTGCCAGTCATGACTGCATCGGCTCCAACATTCATATCGAGGTACGCCGCAATCAGGTTATGCGAGTGTTACCGCGAGACAATGACAGCATCAATGAGTGCTGGCTTTCCGATCGGGATCGTTTTAGCTATACCGCACTGGATAGTGATGAGCGTTTGACGCAACCGATGATCAAGCAGGGTGATGACTGGAAAGTTGTAGACTGGCCAACGGCACTGAATTATGCCGTGGATGGTCTCAAGGCGGTAATCAATAAATATGATGCCAAGCATCTAGGTGCCCTGGTATCGCCTTCCAGTACCCTGGAAGAAATGTATTTGTTGCAAAAACTAATGCGTGGGCTGGGTTGTGACAATATCGAGCATCGTTTGCGCCAGCAAGATTTTAGCAGTGACGCGGCAGATAGTGCTTATCCATTGTTGGGTCTGCCGGTGGCAGAACTGGAAAACCTGGATGCCGCTTTGCTCATCGGTTCCTGTATTCGCAAGGATCAGCCTATTGCCGCCCATCGTCTGCGCAAGGCGGCCATGCGGGGCGCAAGCATCATGGCCATCAATGCGCTGGACTATGATTTCAATTTCCCGCTGGCCGAGACGCTAGTGGTGTCACCGGCAGACATGCTGGGCTCGCTAGCGGCGATCTGCAAGGTGTTGCTAGAAACCGGCAATGGCGAGACACCGGCGGGCCTGTCAGCCATGTTGGCGACAGTGGAAGTCAACGATACGCATCGGGCGGTTGCCCAGCATTTGCAAAGCGCAGAAAAAACTGCTGTTTTGATCGGCACTCAGGCCATGAGTCAGAACGAGCTTACCGATATTCGCGCCCTGGCCGGGTTTATTGCTGAGTCTACCGATGCCAGTCTGGGATACCTGAGCGAAGGTGCGAATGCAGTGGGTGCCTGGTTGGCCGGTGCGGTACCGCATCAGGGACCGGCGGGCGCGGCGGTGGATAATGATAGAACTGCGGTGCTGGATAAACATCTGATGGCCTGCGTACTGTTGAATGTGGAACCGGAACTTGACTGTGCCAATGCTAGTGCAGCTCATGATGTAGTGCGCCATGCCGAGTTTGTTGTCAACATGAGCAGCTACGTAAGTGAAAATATGAAAGCATCAGCCGATGTGCTGTTGCCAATTGCAGCTTTCACAGAAACCTCGGGCACCTTTGTTAACGGCGTTGGTGACTGGCAGAGTTTCAAAGGCAGTTGTGTGCCGGTAGCCGAGGCGCGACCGGCCTGGAAAGTATTGCGGGTGCTGGGTAATTTATCTGAACTCGATGGTTTTGAGTATATGTCTTCGGAAGAAGTGCGGGATGAACTCAAGATCCTCTGTAACGATATTGAGCTTTCTACGCGCAGTCCCTGGCGTTGTCCCAGCCTGGGGAGTAGGGATGCTGGTTTGCAACGTATCGGCCACTTGCCCATGTATGCAGTAGATATGCTGGTGCGTCGTGCAAGGCCGTTGCAAGATACCTGTGATGCAATTGCTGCGGCGATTTATCTTAATTCAGAAACCGCGTTGCGCGCAGGCGTTGCTGATGGCGAGCAGGTGCAGGCGGTACAAGAAAGTTGCAGTGTGAGTCTGCCTCTAGTGATCGATGAGTCGATTCCAGATAACTGTGTGATGATTCCGGTGGCGTTGGAAGAAACCTCGGCCCTGGGTGCAGCGTATGGTGCCATTGAGTTACGTAAATAAAGGCTGCAAGGTTGGTTAAACTGATGAAAACTGAATCCAGACAAGGCAAGCACAAAGCATGATTGAGTGGATAACATCGATATTGAGTTTCCTGCCCTCCGAGCTGGTGACTATTATTACGATCCTGATCAAGATCGTGGTGATTGTTTTGCCATTGATGTTGGCAGTGGCCTACTTAACCTATGCCGAGCGTAAGATTATTGGCGCCATGCAGGTCCGGCTGGGGCCGACCCGGGTGGGTTGGAATGGCAGCTTGCAACCCATTGCGGATGCTTTGAAACTGATATTCAAGGAAATCATCATTCCGACCACGGCCAGCAAGTTCCTATTTCTGTTGGCCCCGTTATTACTGATTGGTCCCGCACTCGCGGCTTGGGCCGTGATTCCCTTTGATGCGCAAATGGTGTTGGCTGATGTCAATGCTGGTCTGCTCTATGTGCTGGCGGTAACTTCGATCGGCGTCTATGGTGTGATCATCGCCGGTTGGGCATCTAACTCAAAATATGCGCTGTTGGGCGCGATGCGTTCAGCCGCCCAGATCGTCTCCTATGAAATCGCCATGGGCTTTGCCTTGGTCGGGGTGTTGATGGCGGCCGGCAGTCTTAATTTTGGTGATATTGTGCGAGGCCAGGAAGGTTACGGATTTGCCAGCTGGTATATGTGGCCACTGTTTCCTCTGTTTGTGGTTTATTTTATTTCTGGTGTGGCAGAAACCAACCGCGCGCCCTTTGATGTAGCCGAAGGTGAATCAGAAATTGTAGCTGGTTTCCACGTCGAGTATTCCGGCATGCCGTTTGCGGTGTTCTTCCTGGCTGAATATGCCAACATGATTCTAATTTCCGGTTTGGCTTCGGTAATGTTTCTCGGTGGTTGGTTATCACCGCTAGCTGGGTTGTTGCCAGATTCGGTATTTGAAATACCGGTACTGGGCGTATTGCTGGGTAATGGTATTCACTGGTTCTTTATCAAAATTGCGGTGTTCCTATTTGTCTTCCTCTGGTTCCGCGCAACCTTTCCTCGTTATCGTTACGATCAGATCATGCGCTTGGGCTGGAAGGTTTTTATTCCGATAACTATTTTCTGGCTGCTGGTTGTAGGTATTGCCGTTCTCGCCGGGCTGCCGCCCTGGTTTGCAAAGGCATAGAAGGAACAGGAAAAATATGAAGCATTTTGTACAATTCATGAAAAGCCTGTTGCTGCTGGAGCTGCTCAAGGGGTTGAGTGTCACCGGGCGTTATTTCTTCAAGCGCAAGATTACCTTGCGCTATCCAGAAGAACGAACCCCGTTGTCACCGCGTTTTCGTGGCCTGCATGCTTTGCGTCGTTATCCTAATGGCGAAGAACGCTGCATTGCCTGTAAGTTGTGTGAGGCGGTTTGCCCGGCACTGGCGATCACCATTGAATCGGCTGAACGTGAGGATGGCACTCGCCGTACCACACGTTATGACATCGATCTAACCAAGTG
>JAADGZ010000005.1:3602-7178 GCA_013152045.1 Gammaproteobacteria bacterium | reverse complement strand
TTCCAAATACCCGTACACTTTTGCCAAGCTCGTTCGTCCTGAGCTTGTCGAAGGACCAGTAGATTAAAACGCTCTATTTACAGTATTTTCACCTTCATGGTTCGACAAGCTCACCACGAACGGAAATATCAATAAGTGTACTGGTATTTGGAACAACTATTTAGATATATATTCTAGTGCCACGCTCAATGAGAGGAAATACTATTCAAGGTATCCAAATAAGACTGGGTTTTCCCCCGCGATGGATGATTGGGATATTTGTGCATTAGATATTCCAGTATCTTGCGGGCTTTATCTTCATGACTGAAATATTCAAACATAATTCTCGCTACCAGCATATATGCGTTGGGAATACCATCATAACTAGGATAATCGCGATGCAGATCATTCAACAAGGAAAGTGCTGCCCGTGACTGGCCACTGCCGACCAAAAGATGTGCCATCTCGTGCCGATGTTTTGCGCCTTTGAGTTTAAAACCAGGAATCAGATTATAGCATTCCATATAAACCCGGATCGCCTCGCTAGGTTTCCCCAATAGTAGCAGCCTGACGATATAATCTGCGCTATAAATTTGCAGATTTTTTTTATTTTTTAAGGAATACAGAATCCGGTGCAGGCGTTCACGCAGGGCGAAATCATTTGGCTGCTGTTCAATCTCCTCAACCAGCCAATTCGCAGCTTCTTCATACTTGCCTTCTTGTAGCAGGATATCAATATTGCGCTCATTTCCGCTTTCGTTTAGCGCTGCTTCGGTCTCTTGAATAGTCGTATCAGCATAACCCAGTCGCTGATGGAACTGATACAGTACATAGCCCATCATGCCGAACATCACCAGGATAAAATACATTGTTACCAATACTATCACCGAAAGAAACAACGACACAGAGACACTAACAAACAGCAGTTTCCAGGCCGATAACAAACCTGTTAGAAGAAGGCCTAAGAACACAAATAAGATAACATAGGAAAAACCGATGGTTTTTATCAGTCCGGCAATAGCCAGCGGATTAATCGCCCTGAAAAAACGATTACTACTTACCAGCAGCATAATACTGGCTGGAAACAGAAAACTTGACAGCAGCAGACTCAGAGAAAGCGCATTATCGGCAGCATTGTTATGCACCAACGTATTGAACAGAGCATAACAAAAAATAACAAATAAAAGCTTGAAAGGAATTTCAAGATCTTCCGTAAACATAAACCAGCACAGTCTCTCCGGCTTCATCCTGCCGTTAGCAACTGAACGCATAACCACGTAAGCATATTTTATAAAAATAACAAATATCAGCATCTGTGCCAGAAAGCCCAGCATGCTGCCTGAAACAGCAAAGTTAATGCCTGCCAGTGTCAGTATCAGCAACAGGGGGGATAAATGGAGGGGGTAGAGAAAAAATAAGGATATACGGTTCCATAATGGAGCAATGGAATTGACTGCAGTTGCAGATATCATCCTGCCGCAAGCCGGGCAGGCAGCATTTTCATCTGTGGCAACATCAACACATTGATGGCAAAAATCCACATGACAAACAGCGCAATGCCAGCTTGCTTTTGTATTTGAATGGTGATTGCAACGAGGTCTATTCATAAATAAACAGTTCAGTTCGCACTGACCATTCGGCTTCTAGCCCTGTCGCTTAACGCCTTTATTTTCTGCCTCATAAGCACAGAAATCGAGTCTGCCTGGTTTTTTCTGTGATCTCAACGGCATAACAATCATCCATGCAGTATTCGCAAAGTAGCAACTTCAAACTCAATCCCGAAAGTTATTAAATTGCAGCGGCATCTCAATGCTCGCATCTTTCAGCATGGCCATAACGGATTGAAGATCATCGCGCTTTTTTCCAGTAACGCGCACTTTATCGCCCTGAATCGCCGCCTGAACCTTAAGTTTTTTATCCTTAATCATTTTAACGATTTTTCTCGCCAGATCACTGTCCAGCCCCTGACGCAAGGTTACACTTTGCTTCACCTGTTTACCCAGCTTCTCGACCTCCCCCAATTTTAGGCAGGTAATGTCAATACCGCGTCGGTTCAACTTGGTCTGTAAAATGTCGTACATCTGCTGCAACTGGAATTCTGCTTCAGCCGTCATCGTGATCACGTCCTTGTTTTGTTCAAACTTTGCACTGCTGCCCTTAAAATCAAAACGCGTATTGACTTCACGATTAGCCTGATCGACGGCATTGACCGCTTCATGCATTTCAAATTCAGAGACAATATCAAAACTCGGCATATTTTTTCTCTCGCAATCTTATTTCTTGAATAAAGCAAATATTACTTGATCTTGTCTGCAGCCATTCATCGTGCTGGCTCCCAGATAATGATGTGTTCGGGCAACTGATCGGGGTGAATATATTCTTCGGAAACGACCCTACCACGTACTGAGATACCGGCCTCATGCACCGAAGCCGGAATTCCTGTCACCAGGGGGTGCCAGTCAGGCAAGGACTTTCCATCGGCAAGACGCCGATAAGCACAGCTATGAGGCAATTCTCTGATTTGTGCTGCTGTCTGAGTCTCGATCTTGATACAGGCAGGAACTCGTTGCAGACGCTTAGGATAATCTTTACAGGAACAACTTTGCAAGTCCAGCAAATGGCAAGCTACGTTAGTGTAATAAATCTCACCACTATCTTCATCTTCAAGTTTATTCAGGCAACAACGACCACAACCATCACACAGGCTTTCCCACTCTGTATTCGTCATTTGTGCAAGTGATTTGTATTCCCAGAATTTGTCTTTCAACATTCAGTGTGCAATATTATTTTGCCAGTGTTGCTTGAGCTCATTGATATTAAAACGTTCGCCTTCAAGTTCATAATCCACAAATTTAAGCGCCACCCCCTGACGGTCAGTGCGCAGAACTTTCATATTAAATGAAACATCAGGCCGGGCCGAATCCAGCATTTGCATGCGAATATGGGCGCCAACCGGGAGTTGCGGCTGATCCTGTAATTCCAAATAAACGCCGTGTGCCGAAATATTACGCGTTAACGCTCGCCTACTGCCAAAGGTGCTGTGGCTAATTTTCACCCTCGAAACCGTATTTACCCTGCCTTGTGAGCGTTTTTCATCCATCCCTTTCTCCTTGTTCTAATTTAGCCTACCGAATCTCCCTACATATCGGAATTTTGGTGCATAACATTAATCAATATTTTTATGATTCAATTTTAATCTCCGCTGGGTTTAATTCCCCGCTGCTTGCAGCGAAAATAGTAGGATGGGTAGAGCAAAGCGCGAAGTCCAGTAGGGAAACCCATCGGCGGATTACAACTTAATACCCCGCCCGCTTGCGGCGGGGTTGTTTATTTTTTACTCATATTCGAAGCACAGGGGATCACGGCTAAAGCGCATCTGCATTAATCATCCCTTCCTGACAGTCCTCGAATTGCAATATCACACCATTGTCCAGTTTGCGTATACAACTCATTCTGAAAACCACATCCATGTTAACCGGTTTCAACGTCACAAATTCTTCTTCACTACACTGCACTTGCGCAAATAGATCATTCTCGGTGTCAGGCATATTATCCAACGTCACACAACATCCACCTTCAGATATATCGCGAATACGT
>JAADGZ010000005.1:0-3588 GCA_013152045.1 Gammaproteobacteria bacterium | reverse complement strand
CGTTCCAAATTGCGAGTGATAGATTCTGACTCTGGCATCAATTAACTTACGCGCATGGAGGCGACGTTCAGGCATAGTATTCCCCCTTAAGGTTGCCAGCTGATTCAGGATAAACAGTTAGCGGCAACTAAAATCAGTATTATTTTTAATTATAGTTGTTAATTTGTAATATAGATAATATTCGGCCTGCCGGAATCGTCCCTGATTTCCAGCAATAACAACAATCTCAGGAATTCAAGCCGTCCCGGACACGTTCCAATTTGGCCTTTACTTCACCCGCCAGTTCGGCGATACCCTCTTTCTGCACTAGCGTCAGCACGGCAGAAGGATCCATGAAAGCAACAGTAATGGAACCATCTTCTTCTTCCCGTACCACAACATTGCAGGGCAACAACAAACCGATATCTGGCTCAGCCGTCAGGGCCTGGTTGGCCAGCACGGGGTTACAGGCACCCAGGATTTTGTAGGGCCGTTTATCTAGATCCAGCTTTTTTTTCAACACCGCCTTCACATCGATTTCAGTCAACACGCCAAAGCCTTCTTTTTGCAGTTCTTCGACGACTCGACTCACCACCTCGTCAAAACTACCACTAACCTGTGTCGTAAATCCGTACATAAATTTTCTCCTGATAATAATGATTCAATTCTGGACTACGCATTATAGCCTGTGCCAAAACGGGTACAAGAAAAGGATCATGCTACCTATTTCCGAAAATTGGCGCGAAATCTGCTGTCCTAGATTATGAAACTATCACCAATATGCTTAGAGACTTCGTTATTTAAAGAACCCCAGCAACAGTAAGTGTTCACTACCGCAAAAGAGTGAAAAATACCTATACTATTAGATATTCAGACCGTAGAAGTTCCGTAACAGGTTGAAACGGGGTATTGATGATACTGGAAGGCTTACAGATGAGGTATTTTTCAGGGCTGAGCCTTAAACAAATGCAGGGAAAATAAAATAAATTGCCCCGCAGTATTTCATCTTAGATAACCCCTCATTATTTGATCCCCATATAGAAAGAATTGATCACCAATGCTCCTGAAATGTAGAAAAATGGAAGTTCCAACATAATGGAAACATTTCAGAACGATGAAACAGTGTCTCCGTATGCAACCGAGAAATTAATTTGCTCCCATTAAAGTGTGCAGATTTACTTGACCACTACACCCCGATGGGGAGAGGGCGTTAACGAAGGTAGCCATGTAAATTTTTAAAACTTACGCGCTTTTTTGATGGTTTCGTAAGCGGCTTTGATTTTTTGCGTTTTCTCGGTGGCGAGTTTGATCATTTCTTCCGGCAGGCCTTTGGATACCAGTTTGTCGGGGTGGTGCTGGTTCATTAAGCGGCGGTAGGCTTTTTTAATCTCGGCGTCGCTGGCACTCTCGCTGACGCCCAACATTTCATAGGCTTCCTGCAACTGTTTTTCAGGTGACTGGGTCTCGCCACCCATATGAAAATGCCGTTGCGCCTGCACCCGTGCATGCATTTGCTGATAGAACATACGCGAGAAACCCAGCATCTCACTGATATGTTCCAATAGACGCTGTTCAGCCGGATCCAGCACATCATCGGCATAGGCCGCATGCAGCAGGGTTTCCATAAACATCTGCATCAAGGTGCGACGACGATGGCATTCCTGTCGAAACTGCAGAATGACGCCGTCCAGATCGAAATCCGCCTGCTTGCCTTTATTGAACAGCTCAATCGCCAGCTTACGCTGCGCCTCACCCAGTGCCATTTGCTGCATGAGATGGCGCGCCATGGCAATCTCATCTTCACTGACCCGGCCATCGGCCTTGGCCACATGCCCCATGACTGAAAATAATGCCGTAAAGAACGCGGTCTGCACCCGCTCACGATCACCTACGCCAGCAAAAATATCTCCGCCTATGCCTCCATTCATCTTGGCAAGATTCAGCCCCTTATCAAACTGGTGCCCCAGCGCCGTACCCAACACTGCACCCAGTGGCCCGCCTAGCATGAAGCCAAACGCACCACCGATAAGTTTGCCCCACCAACTCATATTAAAATCCTCGATACAAGATAAAAATGAAAAGAAAACCCATTGCCTCTTGTATCTATTGTTTAATCCAAAACCACCAGACTATAAAGCCGATTACCAACAGACCCACTATATTCACCAGCATATGTATTATCCTTTAATCAAGCTTAATAAAACGCAGGCGGTTGGCATTCGTCACTACGGTCACGGATGACATGGCCATAGCGGCACCGGCAATCATGGGGTTAAGCAGGATCCCGAACAGGGGAAAGAGAATACCTCCAGCAATAGGTATGCCGAGGCTATTATAAATAAACGCACCAAACAGATTCTGTTTGATATTGCGTAAAGCCAGACGAGAGAGAGAAATGGCATCGGCCACACCGTGCAGGGAACCACGCATGAGAGTAATATCGGCGCTTTCGATGGCGACATCCGTGCCCGAACCAATGGCAAAACCGACATTGGCTCGCGCCAGGGCTGGTGCGTCGTTGATACCATCACCGACCATGGCGACAATTTCACCCTGTTCCTGCAATCTGGCTACATGCTGATCTTTTTCCTGCGGCAAAACTTCGGCAATCACGCTGTCGATACCGACTTCCTGCGCCACCGCTTCGGCAGTGATGTGGTGATCACCAGTCAACATTACCACCTTTAGACCATTGGCATGCAGACGAGCAATCGCTTCACGAGAATCCTGCTTAATCGGATCGGCGACAGCCAGTAGCCCGGCCACCTGACCTTCACAAGCCAGATACATGGCACTACGACCTTTTTCTGCCAATGCCGTTGCCTTCTCAACCCAATCACCCAGCGCAACCCCGGCCTTCTGCAATAAACGTTCATTTCCCAGAAGTAATTGCTTACCCTCAATCTCGCCTCTAACCCCATGTCCGGCCACAGCCTCAAATTGCGCCGCCTTGAACAGGGGCAAGCTCTTTTCATCCGCCTGCTTGACGATAGCCGCCGCCAACGGATGTTCGGAACCCGCTTCCAGGCTGGCGGCATACTGGAGCAAGTCATCCGCCGTCCAATTCTCAGCCGTAACAATATCGGTCACTGCGGGAGCACCCTCGGTTACGGTGCCGGTCTTGTCCAGCACGATGGTCGTAAGATGCCCGGCCTGTTGCAGGGCTTCGCCGTTGCGGATCAAGATACCACGCTCGGCCGCCCGCCCCACAGCTACCATGATCGAAATCGGTGTTGCCAGGCCCAGAGCGCAGGGACAGGCAATAATCAACACGGTCATGCTGCTGACCAGGGCATAACCAACGCCTCGATCGGGTGCCAGATTCATCCAGGCCAGAAAGGTCAGCACAGCAATAATCATCACGGTCGGCACAAACACCGCTGCCACTTTGTCCACCAAGCGGCCAATGGCGGGTTTGCTGGACTGGGCATGGCGCACTAATTCGATGATCTGGGCCAGAACGGTGCCCCCGCCGATGCGTGTAGCTTTATATAAAAAAGTGCCACGAACGTTAATCGTACCGGCGATCACTTCGTCCCCGGCGGTCTTTTCCACCGGCATGGGTTCGCCACTGAGCATGGACTCGTCCACCCGCGACTGACCTTCGAT
>JAADGZ010000079.1 GCA_013152045.1 Gammaproteobacteria bacterium | reverse complement strand
TCCATTAAGTGTGGCTGATCTGCTAGTAGAGATTGAAAATCCGCTTGAACTTACTAGCGCAGAAAAAAAGGCTATTATTGAGCTCAGCCAAAAAACCAACATGTTCATTTATCAGTTTAAAAGGCCTGTGGCTGCTCCGCTTACCAAAATACAGCTAAAAAAACTCGGCGAACAACTGGGCCTGTACCGGTTGGATAGTAATCTTTGTGCCGACGATGACGGCATCAGTTCACTCAAGGTGATCTCTACTGGTCAGCAACATACGTATATTCCCTATTCAAATCGCCGCATTAGCTGGCATACTGATGGGTATTATAATGCAGAGGATCGACAGATTCGGGGAATGTTGTTGCACTGCGTGAATTCAGCTGCAAGCGGCGGCGCGAATGCACTGCTGGATCCAGAAATTGCCTATATTCACTTGAGAGAACATAATCCCGACTATATATATGCATTGATGCATCCCCAGGCGATGACGATCCCGGCCAATCTGGTACAGGCCGAACTTGTTCGTGATGCGCAGTCGGGACCGGTGTTTTCGGTTGCCGGAGATGGTCATTTGCATATGCGTTATAGCGCACGCATACGCAGTATTGAGTGGCTGGACAATGAAATTACTCGGGCGGCGAGAGATTGCCTGACCGCATTTCTGGACAGCAACTCGGAATACATTTTCCATCACAGGCTTGAACCTGCACAGGGACTGTTATGTAATAATGTGTTGCATAATCGCAGCGCATTCGAAGATAAAGGTGAGCCACGGTTGCTCTATCGGGCGCGTTATTTTGATCGCATCCGGGCAGCCTAAATTATTTTAATAAAGCCATACATAGCTTTATTAAACATTCAACGACAAATACGGATAATATACATGCTCTGGTTAAGTGAATTACTTATGCAACGTCATGATCTGGAAAATTTTGAAAGCCTGATCAAGGCGATTGAGGAAAAAGCCCAAGCGGGTGAACGATTTTTTAGTATGGACGTGAAACCACCTTATCCGGATACCCCGGATAATTGGGAAGAACGACTTGAAGCCATTTTTACCAGTGTTCGAAGTTAAGGGGAAATACCGACCATGAAGCAAAGCTTCTGGACAGAAGATAAAGACAGCCAGAGCAGCAACATTATTTCTGATGAGGTAATGGATTTTGTCTTTTTAATAAAATGCAAATGTTTACCCTATGAGCATATGTACGCTTTATACCAGGCTCTGCAGCAGGTATTGCCCTGGCTGGACAAGGAAGAACTGGCGGGTATTCAGCCTATATACGGCGCAGAATCCGGCAATGGCTGGCAACGGCCAGAAGGTAAGCCGGGCGAGTTGATGTATATCTCGCATCGTCAGAAACTGATCTTGAGGATGCCAAAAACACGGATGCAGGAAATGCAGGAACTGGTGGGCCAAACGCTGGATGTTGACGGTTATTCCCTGACCCTGGTTAAAATGGAAGCCCGTCTACTCAGTGACATGCCCACCATTTTTGCCCGCTTCGTGGTCAGTGATGAAGGCCTGGATGAAACGGCCTTTCTTGAACAGGCCGCAAATCAAATACGGGCTATGGATATCCGAATACGGAAAATGCTGGCTGGCAGGGAAAGGCAGATAGTGACGCCTGCCGGAACATTGCATACTCGCAGCTTGATGCTGGCGGATCTGGAAACGGAAGAGTCTGTGCGCCTGCAGCAGCGGGGATTGGGCACACACCGGTATCTTGGCTGTGGCCTGTTTTTGCCACAAAAAGGCATTAAGCCAGTAAATCCGGATGGCTAAATTTCTGAAGGGAATCAGTTTTGTTTTTTAATTTTCAGGCTGGCTCGAGGTCAGTCTTAGTTTTTAATTTAATTGTTTGACGTTGAAGGAGAAAAATATGGGACTTGAAGTGACTGTTGAAACGACTGAAACCGGTTATCTGGTTGATCACAATAGTTGGGATGAAGATGTAGCCAAAGCCTTGGCCGAAAAAGAAGGTCTTGAGCTGACGGAGCAACATTGGGATGTACTGAATTATCTACGTGACGAATATATCAACAACAATGCTAACCAGCCCAACGATCGCAATATGAACAAGGCGATGTCTGAAAAATGGGGCCGCAAAGTATCTTCCAAGGAACTTTATGATCTGTTTCCGGGCAAACCTAGCAAACAAGCTGGTTTGATAGCCGGCTTGCCTGAAACTCGCCGCAAAGGTGGCTACTAGAGCGTAAAGCTCTTATCAGCAGATTACATAGACCAAAGTGGATATGGATAGAAGCAGTGTTGGCTGGTAAATTCCTCTACACGGAAATGTAGAGTCCACCCGATTTTTTAATATACCTTTATATATCATCAGGGGTAATAACATGAGTGAAAAAACAGAGCTGATTTCCAAAATGCTGGAAATGCAGAAAAAATTCATTGCCTATGAGCATGACAATGGCGTTAGTATGGCTGATTACTACGCTGCCAAAGAAGGTCATACCCTGCACAACTACCGTGAAGAGTATGCCGAGCTGGCTGCCAAGGTTAACGCCATGGCACATGAAGAAAAAGGATCTAAACGTTTTTATTGATATGTAATAAAAACATGGGTACTTGAAAAAGCCGTCAGAAATGACGGCTTTTTTTATGCCTGAAATTAGCCCAGCATTCGATCATTTCAGCTGCCGTCTCGGCATCATTTAAGGTAAACTATGTGATTGATTAGTCTGGATTAAACGTAATATTCAAAGGTGTATATATGATACTGAATGTAGTGATTGATAGTGAATCCCTGCGGCTGAAAATAGAACAGGACATACTAACTCAGGCTCATGATTTTTTTCAGAAAATGGATGCCGATATGGATAAGGGCTGGCAAATGAGTTTTACCTGGGTAGAAAACCCAAATCCTGTTCAACGCTGTCAGATTGCGGCTGACAAGCTTTATGGTGCCTATGAAGCAGAAAATCAGAATATGATGAAAATGATGGCTGCCTATATTCTTTACAAACTTCCCGGTATTACCGACATTTATATCTCAACCAATGGTGATATGAACGAAACCGAGATGGTTATTCCTTCTCCCAGCAGCTAATGCGGCGAGTAGAAGCGTAATCAAATATTTACAATCGGCTATTTTCAATTCGCTGTTCAATTGATTTTATATCCAGATTTTCCTGCCCTTCGACAAGCGCCAGGATGTCCTCACATACGGCTTGCCAATGTGCTTTACCTGCCAGCATTTGCTTTCTCAGAGCGGTAAATTTGGCCCCCTGACACCAGGCCTCATAAGCGGTCGTCAGCCCTGGATAAAGGTATTTGCGCATACTGTTGAGATTAGCAAAATAAAAATGAATAGAGGCTGTTTGTTGACGCTGGAGGAGGGCAGGCAAAGTAGACAGAGCATCGGCCAGATGGTCACGGATGGCTCGCAGCATGATTTCTGCTTTTGAGTGAGGCAGGTTTGCCAATAGCAATTCCCAGGCTTCGCCCAGTTGGTCCTGCGCCATGATCTCACCAATCTCATGGTCTAATGTTGATTCCAGTTCCGCATCGGTAAGCTGTTCCAGCACCGCCTCAGTATTGCTGGCGTTAAAATCATATTCAGCCAGGGTGCGACTCATGGCATTGAGCGGGCGGTTCCAGCGCCATTCTT
>JAADGZ010000110.1 GCA_013152045.1 Gammaproteobacteria bacterium | reverse complement strand
GATCCAAGCCGAAAGCAATCCCGCCGTGGGGGGGGCAGCCATATTTTAGCGCATCCAGCAGGAAGCCAAACTTGTCCCGCGCTTCCTCATCGCTGATACCCAGCAGTTTGAATACGCTGGCCTGCATATCGGCGTCATGAATACGGATGGAGCCACCACCCACCTCGGTGCCGTTCAGAACCAGATCATAGGCACGGGAAAGCATATTTTCTGCATCGGCTTCCAGCTCGGTGGTATTTTCACACTTGGGTGCGGTAAAGGGGTGATGCAAGGCGCTCCAGCTACCAGTTTCGCCACTCTCGCTTTCGAACATGGGGAAGTCCACTACCCACAACGGCCGCCAGCCATGTTCTACCAGACCGCGATCATGACCCAGTTTTACGCGTAGATTGCCCAACGCCTCATTCACTACCTGGGTGCTGTCAGCGCCGAAGAACACCAGATCGCCATCTTCGGCTCCGGTGCGCTGCATAATTGCTTCCACCACCTCGTCCGGCAGGAACTTCAGAATCGGTGACTGCAAACCATCTCGACCTTTGGCCCGTTCGTTAACCTTTATATAGGCCAGTCCTCTAGCACCGTAAATGCCGACAAATTTCGTATAGTCGTCAATTTCCTTGCGGGACAGTTCACAGCCTTTAGGCAAACGTAATGCAGCCACCCTTCCTTTGGGATTCTTGGCTGGGCCACTGAAGACCTTGAATTCCACATCGGCCATGAGATCGCCCACATCCACCAGTTCCAGAGGAATACGCAGATCCGGCTTATCGGAACCAAAACGCTCCATCGCCTCGGCATAACTCATACGCGGGAAAGGATTGTGCAGGGGTACTTCGATGACTTCAGCGAACAGATGACGGATCATTTCTTCCATCATGCCCATGATGGCTTCCTCATCGAGGAAGGAGGTTTCGATATCTAGCTGGGTAAATTCAGGCTGGCGATCGGCGCGCAAATCCTCATCCCGGAAACAACGGACTACCTGATAATAGCGATCCATACCGGAAATCATCAACAACTGCTTGAACAACTGCGGCGACTGCGGCAGGGCAAAAAAGGCTCCCTCATGGGTTCGACTGGGAACCAGGTAATCGCGTGCGCCTTCCGGGGTGGCGCGGGTCAACATCGGCGTTTCGATATCCATGAAACCGTGATTATCGAGAAAATTACGCACGTTGATGGCGACTTTCGATCGCAATTGCAGATGCTGCAGCATCTGCGGGCGACGCAGATCGATGTAACGATAACGCAGACGATGCTCCTCAGATACATCGTCATCATCGATCTGGAAGGGCGGGGTTTCCGAGCGATTGAGGATTTCCAGCTGCTTGCCCAGCACTTCCACCTGACCGGTGGGCATATTGGAATTTTCGGTGCCTTTGGGCCGTCGCCGTACCTTGCCGGTCACTCTGAGAACAAACTCGTTACGCACGCTCTCAGCAGAGCTAAAAACATCCGGAATATCCGGATCATAGACAACCTGCAGCAGGCCTTCCCGATCCCGCAGATCGATAAAAATCACGCCACCGTGATCGCGCCGACGATGGACCCAACCGCAAACAGTCACCTCCTGATCAATGTGACTTTCGTTGACTCCGCCGCAATAATGGCTACGCATGTGTATTTCCCACCTAAAGAATAAAAGCGAGAATGGTAAGGGCTGACACGCCCTTGTGCAACCGGGAATAGGGCAAAAACCGTGGATTTGCCCTGAATGGCGCCCACCTGTGTTTTTTTAGCCTATTGAGCATGAACACAGTGCTGTTTGTGCCCACACGTTTAGCCTGGCAGGCACCTCAGTCGCCGGAGGCCGCCGCTTTACTTTTCTTGTTGGATGCAGGTTTGCCAGCGTCTTTATCGCCAGCAATATTTTTCTTTTTACCCGTTTTGAAGTCGGTTTCATACCAACCACTCCCCTTGAGCCGAAAAGCTGGTGCCGAGACTAACTTTTTCAACTCCGGCTTGTGGCATTTGGGACAATCCACCCGGGGCGCATCACTCATTTTCTGAATCGCTTCGAGTATATGGCCACAGGCCTGACATTCGTATTCGTAAATAGGCATATTCAACATCACCCTGTGATAAAAGTCTGACAGATAATTTCTCACTTGAATGGGGTATTTCCCCTGAAAATCAAGCACGCGCTTGCGTGCGGCGCATTATAGGCGTTTAACTGCCGCTTGCCAAAACAGGCTTATTTCTTTTCGTCTTCAGTAGGCTGGCTCATCCCAGGATCCCTCTGGCAGTTAATTTCGTGATTGCCTTATTTTTAAGTATCGGTCAGGATATCTATCTGATTGTGCGACGCTTTCTCAACTATATCATCCACGGGACAAACTATGTCGGCCAGAAAACCGAGTGATAGCAGCAAAGCTCCTCTGAAACTGCGCCGGGTCGCCATCGACACGTATCACGAAAATGTCGCTTTTTTGAATCGAAATTGTGAGCTGTACCGTGCCGAAGGTTTTCAGGCCCTGAGCAAGATCGAGATCAGCACCAACGGTAGCCGTATCTATGCCGTACTCAATGTTGTCGATGACGATGCTATTGTCGGCCTGGATGAACTGGGGCTGTCGGAACAGGCCTTTAGTCAGTTCAAACAGGCAGAAGGCCAACTCACCTGTGTCGCCCACACCGAACCACCACATTCGATGGACGCGGTGCGGCGCAAAATCGCCGGTGGTCGACTGCAAATCGACGAATTCCGCGCCATCACCCGCGACATTGTAGAAAACCGCTATTCACGCACGGAAATGGCCGCTTTTCTGGTTGCTTCGGTACAAAATGGCCTGGATCGGGAAGAAATCCTGTCCCTGACCCGGGCCATGACTGAAACCGGCGAACGCCTGCGCTGGGATGCCACACTGGTGGCGGACAAGCACTGTATCGGTGGCATTCCCGGCAACCGCACCACCATGCTGGTGGTGCCCATCGTCGCCGCCCACGGCCTGCTGATCCCGAAAACCTCCAGCCGCGCCATCACCTCACCGGCAGGCACCGCCGACACCATGAGCGTGCTGGCCCAGGTAGATCTGGGACCCGAAAAAATGCACGAGGTCGTGCGCCAAACCGGCGCTTGTCTAACCTGGGGCGGCAACGCACATCTGGCCCCGGCGGACGATATTCTGATTTCGGTGGAGCGACCGCTGGGCATCGACTCGGAAGGCCAGATGATTGCCTCCATTCTGTCAAAAAAACTAGCCGCTGGCGCCAGCCACCTGCTGATCGACATCCCCGTCGGCCCCACCGCCAAGGTCCGGCACATGAATCAGGCTCTGCACCTACGCAAGCTGTTCGAGTTTATCGGCGACCGTCTCGGTCTGCATCTGGAAGTGGTGATCAGTAACGGTAGCCAACCTATCGGTCGTGGTATCGGTCCGGCGCTGGAAGCACGGGATGTCATGCAAGTGCTGAATAACGCCCCTCATGCGCCAGACGATCTGCGTGAAAAATCGCTCTATCTAGCCGGCCGCATTCTTGAATTTGATCCCGATGTACGAGGCGGACAGGGATTCCACCTGGCCCGCGACATTCTCGAAAGCGGCCGCGCATTGAAGAAAATGGAAGCTATTATCGAGGCCCAGGGTGCCGTCAAGACCGTGCCATCCAGTGCTCCGCTGACAGTGG
>JAADGZ010000159.1 GCA_013152045.1 Gammaproteobacteria bacterium | reverse complement strand
TCTTCATGATGATTCGAGCTGGCAAGCGTGAAGAAGTTCTGACCTCGACATCGATGTGGATGTGTACTTCCTGCTACAACTGTATTGCCCGTTGTCCGCGTGAATTACCGATTACCCATATCATGCACGGTTTAGCGCATTATGCTGATCGTCTGGGGCTGGCTCCTAAGAATCAGCCGACGCGCAAATTCGCGAATAAGTTCTGGGATAACCTGACCAAGAAAGGCCGGGTTAATGAACTTAAATTGGGCCTGGCGCTGTATTTCATGAATGGTTTCATGGAGGGTATCAAGGTAGCCATGGCCAATCAGAAACTGGGTCTGAACATGATCAAAACCAAGCGCATGAACCCGATGGAAATCCTCGGTGGGCATGGTGTCAAGGATACCAGTGGATTGCACGCGATTCTGAAAAAAGCGCGTGAAATCGAACTAGCAAAAGCCGAAGAATTTAAAGGCTAGGAGTAAACGAGATGGCGACAAAAGAATATTCCTTTTATCCCGGCTGTTCTTCACAGAAAGGGGCTTCGGGTTCGAATTATCAGGTATCCGTGGATGCCATGTGTGACGTGCTGGATATCAAACTGAACGATATTCCAGACTGGAACTGCTGTTCCGCCTCTATCGGCTATGCCGGTGGTGGCGAGCTGCCGCGTCTGGCACTGTCTGCGCGTAACTTGGCCCTTTCTGAACAGGCTAACCCTGATCAGGATGTGGTGGCAACCTGTGCCGCCTGCTGGCTGGCTACGCGTGAGACCAAGGAACGCCTGTTGCACAGTGATAGCCTGATGAAAGAAACCAACGAAGCACTGGCGGCAGCCGGTCTCAAGGTGGAAGGCAAGCAGGAAATCCGGCACATGGTTGAAGTGTTGATTGAAGACTTCGGTTACGATGGTCTGGCTCAGCATGTTAAAAAACCGCTGGAAGGCATCAAGATCGCGGGTTATGTCGGTTGTCAGACCAACCGTCCGTTTGGTATTGCGGGTGAATCATTTGAAAACCCAAAATATCTGGACAAGCTGGTTGAAACAATGGGTGCCGAGCCGATAGAGAACTATGACAAGAAAGCATCCTGCTGCGGCGGTGCGCTGATTTTCTCCGAACCGGAAAAAAGTCAGGCCTTGATCAAGGACATCATCGAGTCGGCCTATGATGGTGGTGCGGACATGATCGTTACGCCTTGCCCGGTTTGCCAGATGAACGTCGAAGTTTATCAGGACCAGATCAATGCCAAGTATAAAACCAAGTTCGACATGCCGGTTGTCTATTACAGCCAGTTAATGAGCGTGGCCTATGGTAAGAATGCGCAGGAATCCGGCCTCAATGGCCAGGTTATCCGAGCCAAAAAACTGGAAGACATCGCCAGCAAATAAGATCGTATTGGCAGTTTAAAAAAGGCCTTCCCTGTTCGCAGGGCAGGCCTTTTTTTATGCCTAAGATTCATATTGAGTGAGCAAGGCAGTTTCTGGTTCCCGCGTGGGAACGAGAGAACCGCCTGTAGGTTGGGCTGAGTAAAACGAAGCCCAACAGGCTATTATTTATAGATACATTGTCTAGTATTCTCGCCCAGGAACAGGTTCAGGCAGCAGTGAAGGCAAATCGTTGTCAATTTTTTCTTCCTGTATGAGCTGATGATACAGTTGACTGCTTTTACGTGCGAAAATCGGTGCACTCCAGAGTTGTATATAGCGACTGGCTTGATGACGAAGCACGTTTTGTAGGCGGGTATCGTATAAAAGTTTAATGACTTTTCCAGAAAAGTCATCGACATCTTCCTTGGCAATGAGACAGCCGCCCTCCTGATCATCTAGCACATCAATGGTTCCCATTACTGCAGTAGATATAACCGGGAGGCCACAGGCCAGGGCTTCAAGTAATACCAAACCCTGGGTTTCGGTGCGTGATGAGAAGACAAAGGCCTGGCCGGCCCGGTAACAGTCGAGTAACTCCTGCTCGCGCGACATATAACCGACAAACATCACATTGTCGGTGAGATTTAATTTGTGCGTATATTTTTGCAGATTTTTTCGCGCCGGACCTTCTCCAGCAATAATCAGTAGCACGTCTGGAATTTGTATTTTTACCGCGACCAGCATCTCAAGTAAAAAATGAATATTTTTTTCCAGCGCGACCCGACCGATATACACCAGTAGTGGCCGACTTTCAGCAATCTCATGGGTCTTGCGAAAACGTGAGCCATCACCGCCCTCAAATTCATTAATTCGTAGACCGGTCGGTATGATATTGATCTCGGTACTCACACCATAATTGCTAAGCACGTTCTTCATGGCCGTTGAGGGTACAACCACCGCATCAAGTTGATTGCATTGATTGACGGAAAATCGCTGTGACAAACTACGCAGAATGCGTTTAGGGACAAGAGGAATATAGTGATGGAAATATTCTTCGAAAAAAGTATGGTAGGTTTCAACACAGGGTACGTTTAGTAGGCTAGATAATTTTACGCCAAAACGATGCGCCACGAAGGGCGTCTGTATATGGATGATATCAATTTTGCATGGCTGCAGTATTTCAAGCAGTTTCGGGAAGCAGCTAGATTTTATTAGACGATCTTCTGGATCAAAAAGCACATGTCGTGCAGGAAGCCGAATAACGGAGTATTCGGCGTCATATTCGATTTGCGTTTTATCTGTGTAGTCGGGGCAAATCAGCGTGACTCTATTTCCTAGCTTCTGATGTTCAGTAATGAAGATTTTTATAGAAGTTGATACGCCATTTACTCTCGGGAAGTAAACATCGCTTATCATGAGAATGTGCAAAAATAATACCTCATAAAATGATCATGGTTCCAACCAACGAGAGCAGGTAACCAATAGCGGCACCGGCTAGAACATCGGTTGGGTAATGTAGTCCCAAAGCCACCCGGGAGAGCGCGATGAGCAAACTGACTGGTATCAGGAACCAGGCAGTTTGGGGATAATACTGGATGCAGATCAGGCTGAATGAAAATGCATGCAGCGTGTGCCCCGAAGGAAAACTGTATTTGTCGAGTGGCGCGGTGCCGAGTTTGATATCCTTTAACACAGAGTAGGGTCGCGGGCGTTCTGTATGTCTTTTTATAATCTTATAAACGAGCAGGCCCAGTATTCCGACTATGGCCATGCGCAATGATACGGCAATAGCGTCATAACCGTAGACAAGCGGCAGCACCAGGGTTAGGACATACCATAAAATCCCATCACCAAGGCGACTTACGCTACTAAAAAATGTTTTAAGCCATTTTCTGCGGCAGACCTGGTTGACGCGCTTGCAGATACTGGACTCAAATTCTATGGCGCGTTGCAATAACAGACTGTTGCGGACACTGTTCATAAGCCACCTCCTATATAATAGAAGTATCGACAGCCGGTGTGACAGTACTGTTTAAATTAAATGAAAAATTTATGACAGCATATATAGAATGCATGGAGGAAAATACTTAAGTGGCAGCCGTTAGGATGTTTTCGAAGAGGTTGACATGTTCCGGCCAGTCGATGCTTTCAGCCCGTTGACGGGCGCAGATTCGGATATTCTTGTTTCTGTTGTCGCGGCTAGTAAGTTGATACCGGCCTCGATATAGGCGCGGTTATCGCCAAATGTGGCGGTATAACCATTGATGCCATTGTTAATGTGCATTTTTGCGGCGGCATAATCATAGGCTAGAACAAGTAGTCCACTGGCCATGGCTTCAAGTGTGACATTGCCAAAGGTCTCTGTTTCACTGGGAAACAGGAAAACATCGGCAGAGGCATAGTAACGAGCCAGTGTTTTACCGCGGTGAATGCCACAGAAAATGATGTCTGGATTCTTCCGACGCAGCTCACTATATAGGGGGCCATCGCCAATAATGATAAATTTTAGATCGTTATTTTGGCTGAGCATTTCCCGGTAGGTTTTGATTGCCAGATTGATGTTTTTTTCATGTGCCAAACGGCCGACGTAGAGCAGGGCTGTGCCCGTCTCATCAACACCCCAGTCGCGTCTTATCCTGGCACAGCGTCTCTGTGGGTTGAACAGCGTGCAGTCTACCCCGCGGCTAAAGATGCGCACATCCCGAATACCCATAGCTTGTAGTTCTTCTAGCAGGTTCTGGTTTGGAACCAGCGTCAGCGCTGTGCGGTTGTGGAAGTTTCTTAGGTAATTAACGGTTACTGACTTGAATAGACCCAGGTGGTAATGCGAAGTATAAGTGTGAAAATTGGTGTGAAAGCCGCTGATTACGGGTATTTTCAGGCTTTCTGCCGCAGCGATGGCGCGATGCCCCAGAGGGCCTTCGGTGGCGGCATAGATAACATCGGGTCGATCATCCTTCCATATCTGCAGCAGACGCCACTTTGCTATGAAGCCCATGCGTAAACCAGGGTAACCGGGGATCCCCAGACTTTTTACTAGCCTCACTTCTGGGCTATTGCAGCAGCCTGGGCGATCATATTTGTCTTGTTTGGGGCGAATGAGGCTGACGCGATGCTTTTTTTCCAGCAAGCCAGTTACCAATCGCGTCAGGGTCATGGCGACCCCGTTAACTTCAGGTGAGTAGGTTTCAGTAATAATACAGATATGCAATTGACTGATCCGGCTGTTATTTGTCTTGGCCGCATAGTGAGGTGCTTGGATGAAACATAAATGACGGTTGCATGACGGTCTGATGACAGTTGTCATCTTCATATCTGAACCAGGTAAATTTCAATATTGCTGTGAGGATGGTTTTTAGCATGCTGTTGCTGGCGTGCTATGCCGAAAAAATGAACAGTTTTGCAGGAATATGTGCTGGATGTCACACGTCTACCTGAAAGGACACATTTATCTTCTGTTTTAGCAGGCCGATATAGAGGTAATAGTCTTGCTGGCAGATTCGGTTTTAAACGATTTTTTGCTGGTTGAAACAGAAGTGATACACATTTAAGTGACTGATATCAGGTTGTTTTCAGTGACTCTGGAGAAAAATAGGGTGTTGGCGATGAAACAAACTAAGGTTTATTTTCCATTCTTTTTTGCTGTCATCTGGTTTGCGCTGTCAGGCCTGTACTCAGTTGCGCGGGCAGATAATTTACACTGGGCAGGCTGCTGCGGAATTACCAAAAAGGCATTTATGCTCGAACTGGCTAAGGCATATACAAAAAAAACGGGTATTAAGGTTGATATCCAGGGAGGCGGAGCAACCCGCGGCATACGCGATGCGGCCAACGGAAAAATTGATATTGGCGGCGCTTGCCGAGTGACTATTGAAGGCAACAAGCTGGAAGCCAATGCCTACCAGATCCCGGTTGCCTGGGATGCACTGGTGGTCATAGTTAATAAAAACAATCCTGTTACGGATATCAGCTTTCAGCAATTACAGGGTCTTTATTTGGGTAAAATTAAAAATTGGAAGGCGCTGGGTGGGGCTGATGCGCCGATTGAGCTATATGTTCGCCGGGGCAAAATCTCGGGTGTTGGTCGAACATTACGTGAATTGGTGTTTGCTAACTTTGAGCAGAAATTTGTCGCCACTCACGTAGTAAAATCATCCGGTCCGCTGGAGAAAGGGATCATGAAAAACCTCAATGGGATTGGTGTAACAGGAATCAGTAGTGCTAAGCGGCGTGATGTGAAAATTCTCAAACTGGACGGCAAATATCCTAGTTATGAAAATATCCGCAAAGGCGAATATGTGCTTTACCGTCCGCTTTACCTGGTTATTGCAAAAAACAACAGGGATAAAAAGGTGCACGATTTTATTAAATATGCTTTAAGCCTGGAAGGGCAGGAGCTGATTCGTGCGCAGGGTACGGTACCCTATTCAGAAGCCATGTCACTGGTAATGAAGCAACTGGAGCAATATCAGCGTGCTAGTCAGCGGGGTTTGTATCAGTGAAGTAAAATGCAAATATTACCTAAAAATCAATCAATTAGGCGAACATTCCGCGTCCCAGATTCCTGCCTGGGACGCGGTAGCCTTTTTTCTATAATGGTTGGTTTGTGTTGAATAGTTATAGGGCAATTAGCAGCCAGAAGGAAAATTAATCTCCCATTGGTGATCAGTCTTCGATGTATTTTTCAAAAGGTTCTTGATCTTTCGCGCGGGAATAGGCGGCTTCAGCTTCCTGTCGGGCAGTGAGAATTTCTGCTCGCTCTTCCATCCGATTTTTGTAGGCATCTTTGACCAATGGGATACTGTGTTCCCCAAACAGAACCTGTTTCAACAGACGGTAACCAAATTTCAGGCGTTCGACATCATCTTTATTAATGAGCTTAAAGTCTTCATCGCTAATATCATAGATCTTGCGGAAGTTGGGCGCATTAAGAAATTCATTGAAACGATCAGTGTCGTAGCAGACCATAAAAAATAGCTGGAAGCTGGTAGGGGAGGGTTTGCCAAGGGCGGGGCCGGTGGATTTCTTTTTCAGAATGAGCTGGTAAAAGCTGCGATTGAGCTCATCAAACTCTTCCACCTTCTGCTCTTCGCGGTATTCCGCAACCGTTAGTTCACGATCTTCCTTGTGGCCCATGCAGTGGTCTTCCTGCACATGGGCATAATGTTGTTCATCGTGGTATTCATCGGCCTTGCGTGAAGACATTAGGGCGATAGGGTAATAACGACAGGCAGAAGGGCGATCCTCATAAACGGTACAACCTTTTTCCTCATCTACGAACAGGCAGATTGGATCGATATCAGTGGTACGCATTTTCACGCCGGGCATGCCGTGGGCGTCTAATTCAAACGGCACGGTGTGTTTTTTCAGGAATTCACCAGAGCTCATGCCTAGACGATTTTTCAGACGAATAATGTCATAGGGCGCCAGGGTGATGTCAGCCTGTTTGCAGCAGGCATTGAAACAGGAAATGCCTGGATAGCAGTTGAAACAGAACTTGGTCTCCAGTTCGAGCTGGTTTGGCTGGACCGGACTGTTAAAGGGGATGTCTTCGAATCGATTGTCGCTCATATCTATACCTTCAGGCGGGAAATAATGTACATCGGAACCGCACATTATAACGGAAAATAGGCAGGAAAATGACCACTTTATGGATAAAATCGGAAATCAGGGGGTAGTAACCTGGTGATTTTATGGATATCTGATGGGTTTCGCGTTGCTCTACCCATCCTACTCTTTATTTTAATCACGC
>JAADGZ010000302.1 GCA_013152045.1 Gammaproteobacteria bacterium | reverse complement strand
TAAAAATCGCATTGAACCTTAAAGATGAAGATATACTGGAAATTATGGGTCTGGCTGGTTTATCCATCAGTAAACACGAATTAAGCGCGTTTTTCCGTAGACCCGATCATAAACATTACCGTGAATGTAAAGATCAGATCCTGCGTAACTTTCTAAAGGGTATGCGGCTTAAATACCGCCCTGATATGCAATCCAGCACTGAATTTAAATGGAAGTAATTTTTTGGCCAAATGAATATATCAGTGAATAGTAAAACCATTTTAATATAATTTTTCCATCATACCAGACAGAAGAAGCCAGCCCTTTCCTCCGCGACAGCCACGAATATTTTCGTTGTCCCGTTTGTCACCTGGTTTTTGTGCTTCCCTACCAGTTTTTAGATCCGCAAGAAAAGAAAGCCTTATACGACCTACATAAAATTTCACAGATAATCCAGGTTATCGTCATTTTCTGAGCCGCCTTTTCGTCCCCTTGTCGAAGACTGGACAGTTCACGAATAGTTTTTATCGCGACCTCAAACATTTTTTTGACTTTTTATCCTCAACAGCCTATCATTTTCGCATTCGTCGAAATGTTTAGAATGAGGAAACAGTGACCGCCATCGCCACCAAATCAGATACCTGCACCATTCCCTGCTTTGATCAGAGCAAGGTCAACAAGGTAAAGAAGGCCCTCTCGAAAGAGGAAAAGCGTCTGCCTGAACTGGCCGACTTCTACAAATTGCTAGGCAATACCACCCGCCTCAAGATCCTGTTAGCACTTGCGCAAGGTGAACTCTGCGTGTGTGACATCGCGCATGTGCTGGAATTAAGCATGGCCGCCACTTCTCATCAGTTGAAACTATTGCGGGGCCAGGGTTGGTTGGGCATGCGCAACGACGGCAAGATGGTTTACTACCGGCTCAATAGTGAGGATCTACTAAAAGCACTCAAGGGTGACTTGAAGATACTGGAGGCACGTCTGGGATGAATTTTTTTGCGGGGCTATATATTTCGACATTTGCGAAAACAAAGAATCAAGAGGCTAAATAACTGTTCCAAAAAGGTGTCCAGTTATTCTCGCAAAGACGCGAAGTTCGCAAAGGAAAAACATATGATTCCTTTGCGTTCATGGCGTCTTTGCGAGATTTTAAATACATATACTAAAGTGGACAGGAATTTGGAACGCTTATTTAGATGAAAACGAGTAAATCAAAGCAAAACCTGTCCTGGCTGGGATCAGTCACCAGTCTGCTGGCAGTGGCTACCTGCTATGGCACACTGGCAGCGGTAAGCCTGCTTTCACTGATCGGGGTTAGCGTGGATATCGATGAATCCGTACTGGTCAAGTTGATCACCGTTCTGCTGATATTGGCGCTATCGGGTATGCTATATTCCTGGCGCAGTCACCGGCATCCCGGCCCACTGATATTAAGTCTGAGCGCAGCAGCGCTGCTGCTGTGGGTGTTCTACGGCAGTTACTCAAAACCTCTGGAATTGACAGGATTTTCCCTGCTGGTCATCGCCTCGCTGTGGGACTTCCGCGCCAAAAGACGCATCTGCACAGAGAGCTGTGATGGCAAAAATACCTGAACCGGTGACACGCCTGCAGGCAGAACTTCGCCAGAATATGCAGCAGGCGATGGCTGCGAAAAAATGCTGGCGCTGTGGCTGTTTTCAGGACACCGTTAAGGCCCTGCAAGGATCTGGACGCATCAATACTTTGCTACAAGCCTTGCTTGATGAAGCCAGCAAGCTGTTTGAAGCGAAACGTTATGACTGCCTGGGCTGTGAAGTCTGCTGGCCCGCCGTGGCACAGAACATTGCCGCGGAATGTGATCCCGCAGTTGCCGAAGGCAGCAACTGCGCTACCGCAGAGCCAGAATTACAGCAAGGCTGGCCACCCTTACCGGGTGACTATCAGGTCGTTCGTTTTCAGGCGCCGGTTGCAGTGTGCACATTGAATACCGATCACCTGATCGGTAAACTGACCACTGGTGTTGTTAAAGGCTTATCCATCATTGGTAGCCTGCATACGGAAAATCTCGGTATCGAGCATCTGATCCGCAATCTGCTATCCAATCCTAACATTCGCTTTCTGATTCTCTGCGGTGAAGACACGCAACGCGCTATCGGACATCTACCGGGACAGTCGCTAATGAGTCTCTTGCGCCATGGCGTGAATGAGAAAGGACGCATCATTGAAGCGAAGGGCAAACGTCCTTTTATCAAGAACCTGGATGCTAGCCACATCAAAATCTTTCGCCAACAGGTGCAACTGCTCGATCACATTGGTGAAACCGATCTGGCAACGCTACGTGATCTGATTGAAGAGACCGCTGCCAACGACCCCGGCCCTGTTTCAATGGCGCTGCCCGACATAGCTTCCATCCCCGTTGAAATTGCTATAACACCACAACGTTTGGTGCTGGATCCAGCAGGGTATTTTGTCGTCTATCCGGATCAGATTCACAATCGCATCACACTCGAACACTACAGCAACAAGGGCATTCTGAATCGGATATTCATCGCCACCGACCCTGCTGCACTCTATGCGACGGTGATCGATGAAGGACTGATCAGCCGTCTCGATCACGCCGCCTATCTTGGCCGCGAACTGGCTAGAGCTGAGCAGTCCCTGAGATGTGGTGATCCCTATGTGCAGGATCGCGCAGCCGGTGATATACAGGAAATACAAACCGGAAAATAAACAGTCTGTGGCTGCACATCTATAAAAGGTGAATCATGCAACTAAAAAAATACTGGCCCTGGCTGATTGTCGTACTTATTATCGGTATCATTTTTATAATAAACTACCCCGCCGCAAGCGCACGGGGTATTAAGTTGTAGGTTGGGTAGAGCGAAGCGAAACCCACGCAAACAAACATGCCGATGGGGTTTCGCTTTGCTCTACCCATCCTGCCGTTTTTCGCCGCAAGCAACGGGGAATGAAACTCTCAGAGATTAAATCTAATCAGCACAGGAAGGGAGCATCATTCCGGAAGATCAGTTTCATCAACCTGCCAGCATCCGCCTTCTGTACACTACCATCAGGATAAACTTCAGACAGGCTATTCCTGTAACTGCAGGAAATAATACGGTTATCAGTGAATAATACTCCAATGCCATTATGGAAATCAGGTTGCGCGTGGCCATAATTACAAAAAACGTCAGCTGCTCTTCAAAGGGACGAACATATGCCTTCCTGAAGGTTGGGCCAAACCCAACCAAATCTACCATAGTCAATATCACAACCGCCCATAATGGATCGGAAGTTAGATACCACAGCAGCAGAGACATCATCGCTGCAGTAAAAAATATCCAGTCTGTTCGGGTGATCGTACTATCCGACTTTTTCATGTATGCCAGATACGCAACATAGATAGTGATAATGCCTGAAACACCGATAGGCCAGGCACCGGCGCCTCCCTTGTCGGCAAGTTGCGCAAGGAAAACTACAAATGTTGTGGCACCCCAGATCACCCAGGAAAATACGTGCGGCCTTGTTTTTCCCTGTCGGATTGAGCGTATATACGGTAAAAACGCGATAAATGTCAGTGCAATCGCAACACCGCCGAGAAGTTCTTTATAGATCGCTGGCAACATATCAATATATTTTTATTGTTGGTTGGGGAAACTCTAATTAATTACAGTAGGGTGG
>JAADGZ010000232.1 GCA_013152045.1 Gammaproteobacteria bacterium | reverse complement strand
AGGGAGAAAAAATTATTATTCAATATCATCTTATCTCTGCGTCTTCGCGCCTCTGCGTTCTTTGCGTTAATCATCCATATTAAATAGACGCTAGGTGATAGGCTGATGCACCGTGACCAGTTTGGTGCCGTCAGGAAAGGTGGCTTCCACCTGCACCTCTTGAATCATTTCCGCGATCCCGTCCATCACCTGATCCGCAGTTAAAATCCGGCGGCTTTCGTTCATCAACTCGGCCACCGTTTTACCGTCACGCGCACCTTCCATAATCGCTGCGCTGATATAGGCCATCGCCTCAGGGTGATTAAGTTTGACTCCCCGCGCCAGCCGACGTTCAGCCAGCAGGGCGGCGGTGAACAACAGTAATTTGTCTTTTTCGCGCGGCGTTAAATCCATACCTGTTTCCCTATATTCGATAATAGTTTCATACATACAGCCCCGTAGGTTGGGAAGAGCAACGCGAAGCCCAACATTTTAAAGTTCATGTTGGGCTTCATAAAAACCATTCAGCCCAACCTACATATATTTACGTTGCCCATATTCGCGGCAAGACGGCTGGGCGGCCAAGCAACATTGGCCGCAGTGCCTGCCAAACCGATATCATTTGTTTTTTTAGCTGTTCACTATTGCTTCCCAGAGCGCGCATGACCAACAGGCCGTCGATCAAGGTGACACCCATCAGGCTTGAGGCCCCCTGTAGGGCAAGCTGACTGCGCGCGCTTTCCAGATGACTGTCATCACAGGGGAAAGCCAGCAGGGTCGCCTGCACCGGCTGCCCGCGCAAACCGGCGGCGGCGTCCAGCGCCTGCGGTTCAAGTATGCGCTGATTTTCCAGCAGCAATAATTTCTGATTATGGTAAAGCTGCAACCGCGAATCAAACGCGCCCTGTTCAAATCGTTCACCACGGCTCGGACGGCCAAGGCAATTCACATCCCAACCGATAAATACCGCATCGCCTTCCAGCTCAATGCGGGTGCGAGCATGCAGACGGGCTCCGGCAAACAGTATGTTTTCCTGCGGCAACCATTCGAGGCTGGCACCCGCTTCGACCCGTAGATGTTGATCCAGCATGGCCCAGCTACCTGCGCTTAAATAGAATTTGCCAGAACCGGGGGTGGTGCACAACACCTGCGCCTCGCAATGAACATCCAGTTTGATATTCAGCCGGTCGCCGCCGACCACGCCGCCAGGCGGATGCAAAATATAAATATGGGCCAGGTTTGCTTCCGGATAAAAGGGGCGTTGTACGCGCAACGGCCCATAATGCTGACAATCACCCAACACGGTGCGTGACCTGACATGTTTAAACGCCAACTTTAGATCCGCGCACCAGCCGTCAGCGTCAGCGCGATTTTTCGCTATCGTTATAGCGGCTGAATTCATACCGTCAAATATTCTTTAACCAGCGACTCGGAAAGCTCGTCCACCTGGCCATGCGCAACCCGGCGACCCCGATCGAGTATATAAAATTGATCCGCGACCTTTCTTACAAAATGTAATTTTTGTTCTACCAGGAGCACGGTCATACCAATATCATGATTGAGTTTGCCTATAACGTCACCTATTTCGGCTACAATATTAGGCTGAATGCCTTCCGTGGGTTCGTCCAGAATCAGCAAGCGCGGATCGATAACCAGGGCGCGGCCAATGGCCAGTTGCTGTTGCTGGCCGCCGGACAAATCTCCCCCGCGACGATAACGCATTTCTTTTAAAACCGGAAATAGTTCATAAATGAAATCCGGTATCCTGCGCGCACGATCGGGCCGGGCCGGCAGGCCAATTTGTAAGTTTTCTTCAACCGTAAGCAGGGAAAAAATCTGTCGTCCCTGCGGTACATAACCGATCCCCAGTCTTGCCCGATGTTCCATCGGCAGGCTGTGCAAGGCCATATCCTGGTACTTGATTTCACCCGAGGCCAGTGGCAAGGCGCCCATAATACAATCGAGCATGGTCGTTTTACCCACCCCATTGCGTCCCATCAAACAAGTGCATTTACCCATAGGAACTTCGATATCGACATCCCAGAGGGTGTGACTTTGACCGTAAAATTGGTTCAGACCGTGAACACTTAACATATTATTCACCTGCATTATTCTCCCAGATAAACTTCAATGACGCGCGGATCAGCCTGTACCTGCGCCATGCTGCCTTCCGCCAGAACGCTGCCCTGATGCAACACCGTCACCTTGCGCGCGATAGAGCGCACGAAGTCCATATCGTGTTCAACCACAATCACAGAGTGCTTGCCGGCTAACGAGATCAGCAACTCGGCAGTGCGTTCCATTTCCTGATGGGTCATTCCGGCCACCGGCTCATCGACCAGCAATAACGCCGGTTTTTGCATCAAGAGCATGCCGATCTCCAGCCATTGCTTCTGACCGTGGGAAAGCTTGCCCGCCGGATCGGCAGCCAGTTTGACCAGGCCGATAACCCCCAGTACTTCATCGATGTGATCCCGCTGCTCACCGCCGAGACGAGCCATCAGCAAGGGCCAGACGCGCTTGTCCTGGGCCGTTGCCAATTCAAGATTCTGTATCACCGTCAGATTTTCAAATACCGTTGGTTTCTGAAATTTACGCGATGCCCGCTTCAGCAATCTCCGGTTCATCCATTTGCAAAAGGTCGAGACGCTGACCGAACCAGGCCTGGCCGCTATCCGGACGCGTTTTGCCGGTAATAATATCCATCATGGTTGATTTACCCGCCCCGTTCGGCCCGATAATGCAACGCAACTCGCCCGTTTCGATATACAGGTTAAGATCATTAATCGCCTTGAAACCATCGAAGCTTTTATTCAGACCTTCCAGATACAGAATAATATTGTGACTAAGATCAAGACTCGGTGGTTGCGCCTGAATCAGAAAATCAAAAACCTGATCGCGGCGTGAAAACTCGCGTAAAGCCTGTACTGATTTCATGCCCTTGCACCTCGCAGGTTGCGTAAACCGACAATGCCTTTAGGCAGATACAGGGTTACCAGAACAAACAAAGCGCCCAGGGCATACAGCCAAACCTCGGGAAGCGCAGCGGTAAAATAGGTTTTAGCGTAGTTCACCAGCAGGGCACCGATAATCGCGCCATAGAGCGTATTTCGACCGCCGATAGCAACCCAGATAATCAGCTCGATAGAATTCAGGGGTGAAAATTCACCGGGATTAATAATACCGACCTGGGGCACATAGAGCGCCCCGGCGATACCCGCCAGCACGGCTGAAAAAACAAAAATCCATAACTTGATATTTTCTACCCGGTAACCAATAAAACGACTCCGACTCTCAGCGTCACGAATGGCAACGCAGGCCAGCCCCAGGCGCGAGCTGACAATATAACGGCTCACGATATAGCCCGCCGCCAGCGCGGCCGCTGAGGCCAGAAACAGGCCTATGCGTGTGCTGTCCTCACGCAGGTTAAAGCCCAGAATATCTTTAAAGTCGGTCAGACCATTGTTGCCACCAAAACCCATTTCATTGCGGAAAAAAGCCAGCATCAAAGCATAGGTCATGGCCTGGGTAATGATCGATAAATACACCCCGGTGACCCGCGAGCGAAACGCCAGGTAACCAAAAATATAGGCCAGAATGCCGGGCACCAGGATAATCATCAGCGCTGCCAGCCAGAAATGGTCAAAACCGTGCCAAAACCAGGGCAGTTCATGCCAGTTAAGAAAGACCATAAAATCCGGCAAAACCGGATCCCCGTACACTCCGCGATCGCCAATCTGGCGCATCAGATACATACCCATAGCGTAGCCGCCGAGGGAAAAGAATGCGCCGTGACCAAGGCTGAGAATGCCCAGATAGCCCCAGACCAGATCAGCCGCCAGGGCCAGCAGGGCATAAGTCAAATATTTACCCAGCAGGGTAACGGTATAGGTTGAAAGATGGAAAACACTGCTTTCCGGAACCAGCAAATTAAGCAACGGCACCGCAATGCTCACCGCCAACAGGCTCGCCAGCAGGTAAACTCCGGGTTTGTCGTTTTTAATCATATCCAGTATTCGCATGACTTAATCCTCGGCTGCGCGACCACGTTGAGGAAACAGCCCCCTGGGACGTTTCTGAATAAACAAAATGATGAAAATTAACACTATAATTTTGGCCAGCACCGCTCCAGCCCAGGGTTCCAGCACTTTATTAATCACGCCTAGACTCATCCCGGCAACCAGAGTGCCCCATAAATTACCCACGCCGCCAAACACCACCACCATAAAAGAATCGATGATATAAGCCTGTCCAAGATTGGGGCCGACATTGGTTAGAAGGCTTAGTGCCACACCGGCCAGCCCGGCAATCCCCGAGCCAAGCCCAAAGGTCAGCGCGTCCACCCACTCCGAACGCACGCCCATTGCGCGGGCCATTCTTCGGTTTTGTGAAACCGCACGCACCTGCAAACCTAATGCGGTTTTTTTCATAACCAGAATCAGGCTAATAAATACCGCGAGGCAGAAAATAATAATGTAAAAACGATTCCAGGTAAGCGCCAGCACATCGTTGAGCTGCCAGGCACCGGACATCCATTGCGGGGTTTCGACGCTGCGGTTCAACGGTGAAAAAATCGAACGCACCGCCTGTTGCAGGATCAGACTGACACCAAAGGTGGCCAGCAAGGTTTCCAGTGGTCGTCCATAGAGATGACGAATAACGCTGCGCTCGATGGCAATCCCCACCAGGGCAGAGACCATAAAGGCCGCTGGAATGGCCACCAGAATCGACAGGCCGATATGCTCCGGCATTAACAGTTGGATAACATAGGTGGTATAGGCGCCGATCATCATTAACTCACCATGCGCCATATTGATCACCCCCATCACGCCAAAGGTGATGGCCAGACCGATTGCCGACAGGGCTAAAACCGATCCCAGACTCAGGCCGAAGAATATCGTTTCCGCTTTGGCATACAGCTTGCGCTGGTCATTGATCCTGCTTATCGCGGCCTGGACCTTTTCCTTCAGCGCCTCGTTTGGCGCCTGATAATTTGTCAGGGCATTCATAACCGAAGAGTTAAGACTCCTGGCGAGGCGGTTGATTGCCTTCATCTGCGCAGCTTCGTCACCGGTTTTAAGCATATTGACGGCGCGCAGAGTTTTCATGGCCGCCAGAACCTTATCATCGGACTCCTTATCGATCATCGATTCAATCAAATGTGTGGCATCGGCTTCGGGATTTTTCAACAGCTCCTGTACCGCCACCAGTCTGACATCAGGATCCTTGTTTTTAAGTTGCATTACCGCCAGCGACTGGCGAATCAGCCGTCGCAGCCGATTATTGATTCGTGCTTTTTTAAAGCCCCGTTTTCTTTCCTGGGTGATGACTTCACCACCAAACAACGCGTTAAAAATATAATTTTCATCGGTTTGCTGCAGAATATAGAGTTCCTTGCTGTGTTTGGCGAAATACAACTGTCCATCCAGCAGGGCTTTCAGCGCACGATAGGCTTCGGCTGGATTATGTTGGGCAATGGTCTCGATAGCCCGGGCTTTTTTGTTGTAATTTTTTGAGCTTAGTATTTTCCATGACGCATCCAGTGTCAGCTCAGCCGCCGCACAGGTCTGTACAAAGCCCATCAGGATGACGAAACATAGCAGCAGTGACGCCAGTTTTCTGGCCGGAGATATTATTCTAAATTCAGACATATCTAATCTCATTTCATAAAATAAAGGGTCATAGAACAAAAGCGAAAAGCAAACTGCTTCGCTGATGTCCTATGCACCCAAACTCAAAGAAACCGTAAGCTAAACGATGTCTCTCTGAGATTCATCGCAACGAGCCTAGTAGTTCTGACCACTACACTTTTTGGTCTTGACGTTATAGTTACCGCAAGACAAAGGCGCGCGCCAATCAGAGATCAGATCCCTGGAACCCGGCAGATAATCGGACCAGGCATCACCGGCAACCAGGCCGGAGGTTTGCCAGACGATATCAAACTGGCCGTCTTTTTGAATCTCGCCAATCAGTACCGGCTTGGTAATGTGATGATTGGGCATCATGGTGGAATAACCACCTGAGAGATTGGGTACTGACACCCCAATCAAGGCTTTCTGAACAGCACTGGGATCCGTAGTGCCGGCTTTTTCTACTGCCTTAACCCACATATTGAAGCCAATATAATGCGCTTCCATCGGATCGTTGGTAACGCGTTTTTTGTTTTTAATAAACTTATGCCACTGGCTGATAAACTCTTCATTTTCATCGGACTCAACGCTCATGAAGTAATTCCAGGCAGCCAGAT
>JAADGZ010000244.1 GCA_013152045.1 Gammaproteobacteria bacterium | reverse complement strand
TTTGCTCACCGCCAAGCCGACCATGTATATCGCTAATGTGGCCGAAGACGGGTTTGAGAATAATCCTCTGCTGGATCAAGTGGTCAAGTTTGCCGAAGCCGAGGGTGCGCCGGTAGTGCCAGTTTGTGCTGCGATTGAAGCCGAAATGGTGGAGCTGGATGACGAGGATCTGAAAGAATTCCTGGACGAAATGGGACTGGATGAACCGGGCCTGAATCGTGTCATTCGTGCCGGTTACCAGCTGCTGGATCTACAGACCTATTTCACCGCTGGGGTAAAGGAAGTTCGTGCCTGGACGGTAAAAGTCGGCGCAACGGCACCGGAGGCGGCAGGTGTTATTCATACTGATTTTCAGAAAGGCTTTATTCGTGCCGAGGTGATGCGTTACGACGATTTCATTCAGTATCAGGGTGAGGCTGGGGCTAAAGAAGCCGGAAAATTACGCCTGGAAGGCAAGGATTATATTGTCCAGGATGGCGATGTCATGCATTTTCGCTTTAACGTCTAAACTCGATATTCTCTCTTTAGTTATTCATCCATAAATATATTTTATTCTGATGTGTTTGCCTGATATGAATGGCGTAACCGCTGGTTGCGCTGCTCATGGGATTATTTGCCCAAAATTCCCTCATTATTTTTCATACTTTGCCGATAAGGTTAAAACCTGTGTTGCAGACACAAGGTATGGCTCAATAAATAATTAATGAACAGGTAGTCGTTTATGCCGCAGTTGCCTGAGATTGCTGATACTACGTTTCCTCAATGTGCCGGAATTTACTATTCAGTCGATAGTGAAGGCTGCTTATTGCAGTGGAATGCAGAATTTGAGCATGTGACCGGCCGAGTTTCAGGGGAGTTGACCGGCCGGAAACTGCTGGATGTCATCATGGCTGGAGATCGGGACATTGTTCAGCAGGCGCTGGAGGATGCCCTGCGTCGGGGTATGAATGAATTCTGTGCCCGGATACATACTTCCGAGGGCACGGTGGAGTACCTGTTCAGGTTGTTGGCGAATATCGATGAGAAGGGTAACCAACGTTCCATCACCGGCGTGGCCCAGCGACTGCTTGAGCAACGTAAACAATGGGATGAACTCGATATTATCAACACCCGCCTGCGTGAACAGCAGAGCGCACTGTTACAACTTTCCCGTAACGGCTTTAACCATGCCAATTATCTTGAGCAGTTACAGATCTATACCACCGAAATTGTTGCTCGCACTTTGCAGGTAGAGCGGGTTAGTCTCTGGCTGTTCAATAACTCGCGGGAAAAAATCGAATGCCAGGATCTGTTTCAACACAGCCTGTGTGAGCATACTTCTGCTCCTGCATTAAACGTTGCGGACTTCCCCATCTATTTCAACACGATTGACCAGGGCCGTTGTCTTGCCGCCGATGATGCCCTCTTTGATCCCGTTACCGCCGAGCTTGCCGAAGCGTACCTGAAGCCGCAGGGGATTGTCGCCATGCTGGATGCGCCCCTGCGGATTGCCGGGCAGGTCATCGGTGTGCTTTGTTGCGAACAAGTTGCTGAGTCACGGCATTGGCATCTGGATGAAGAAAATTTTCTCGCCTCAGTGGCTGATCATCTGGCCCTAAATATTGAAATAGATCAGCATCGTCGCTCTCAGGAAGCTCTGGCGAGTTCCTTGAGTAAGATGCGTGCGGCTGAAGATGCCTATCATGATCTGCATGAATACATTGATACCCTGATGGAATCGACCAGTGAGGGTATTATCGGTGTGGACAGGGAGCTGCGCTGTACCTTTGTCAATCAGGCGGCGGTAAACATGCTGGGTTTTAACGTTGACGAAATGCAGGGGCAGGACATCCATCGATTGATCCAGCATTCCTGTAAGGACAATAAACCGCTGCATAAAAAAGACAGCAAGATTGCTCGCAGTATCAATGAGGGACATGGTTTCCGGGTTGAGAGCGCGGTGTTGTGGACAAAATCGAAACATTGTCTGCATGTACGCTATTCCACTAATCCTACCTATAAGCATGGTGAAATCAGTGGTGCGGTATTGGTCTTCCGAAATATGTCGGAGTCGATGGCCATGGCCAGCCAGATGGATTATCTGGTCAGCCACGATGCACTTACCGGATTGTTCAATCGTTATGAATTTGATCAATGTCTCAAGAAAGCCCTGAAAGGGGCAAAGCTGAAAAATGAACGCCATGTTCTGTTTTATATGGATTTGGATCAATTTAAGGTGGTTAACGATACCAGTGGGCATCTAGCGGGTGATGAACTGCTGAAGTTGCTAAGCCGGATATTGCAGAAGGAAGTGCGTGACGGGGATATACTGGCGCGCTTGGGCGGCGATGAATTTGGGGTATTACTGAAAAACTGCAATTTGAACCAGGCTCGCCAGGAATCAAAAAAACTGCAGCGGGCGGTGCGCAATTTTCGTTTTCATATAGAAGACAAGATCTTCTCCATCGGCGTTAGTATCGGTATCGTTGAAATTACAGCGTATAACCAGGACGATGTTAATGTCCTGAGTCTTGCAGATAGCGCCTGTTTTCTGGCCAAGGAAGAAGGCCGCAACCGAGTTCACGTCTATCATCGGAATGACGAAGATCTGGCGCGCCAACATGGGGAAATGCAGTGGGTTTCCCGCATTCAGGATGCTCTTGAGCATGATAAATTAGAAATATACTGCCAGCGCATCGTGCCGGTGGGTTGTTCCAGTGAAAGTATTGCTCACGTTGAAGTGTTAGTGCGCATGATCGACGAAAATGGCGAGACGATTCCCCCTGGCGCGTTTATCCCAGCGGCTGAACGTTATAATTTAATGTCCGAGCTGGATCGCTGGGTCATCAATCATACCTTCGCCTGGCTGCGTGATAATCGTAAAAGCATGGCGCATATGATCACGACCATCAACATTTCTGGTCAGTCGTTGGGCGATGAGCGTTTCCTGAATGATCTAATATTTATGTTGTCCAACTACGAGATTGCGCCGACTTCCATTTGCTTTGAAATCACCGAAACCGCCGCAGTGGGTAATCTCAGCAGTGCGGTCAGTTTTATCAAAGATCTCAAATTACTGGGCTGTAAATTTGCCCTGGATGATTTCGGCAGCGGCATGTCCTCCTTTGCCTACCTGAAAAATCTGCCGGTGGATTACCTGAAAATCGACGGTTCGCTAGTCAAGGACATTGCTACCGATGTCGTTAATTTCAGTATGGTCGAAGCGATTAACAAGGTTGGCCGGGTAATGGGCTTACAGACCATTGCTGAATTTGTGGAGAATCAGGCCATTCTCGAAAAACTGGAGGAAATCGGGGTCGATTATGCCCAAGGATTTGGCGTGGCACGCCCCGTATCATCAAAGCATTTTATACCTTAGATCATCGGCTTATATCCAGATTAAAGCCAGGGTGGCCGGACTGAGAGCAGACTTATATTGACATCGAGGCCTAAAATGCCGACAATGCGCGCCCAGTAACAGAGTGGCAATCCTATTTATTGCCATTTTATCTCTATGGCGAGGTAGCTCAGCTGGTTAGAGCGCAGCACTCATAATGCTGAGGTCGGGAGTTCAAGTCTCCCTCTCGCTACCATTTCAGCATCCAAAGGCGTCCCGTGACGCCTTTTTTGTTGCCTGAAATCAGCATCTTACCTGTGTTCCTTCAGTTCTCTGGTGTTTTTAATCTCTGGGTGTCATTCCC
>JAADGZ010000167.1 GCA_013152045.1 Gammaproteobacteria bacterium | reverse complement strand
TCGCCTTCGGTAATATGTTCGTAGTTACCGAGCACCACCGCGCCGACAGAATCACGCTCAAGGTTAAGCGCCATGCCGTAGGTGTTGCCGGGGAACTCGATCATTTCGCCCATCATTACATCGTGCAAACCATGAACGCGCACAATGCCATCCGATAGACTGACTACGGTGCCTTCGTTGCGCGCTTCAGTAACAGCTTCAAAACTTTCGACCTGCTTTTTGATCAGTTCGCTGATTTCTGCTGAATTCAATTGCATTATCAATATCCTCTTAACAACCGGCTAGGCGATAAGTGTCTGCGCCAGTTTATTTAAATGTCCGCTAACGGAACCGTCAATAACGAGATCGCCTGCGCGCACGATGGCACCGCCAATCAATGACTCATCGATGCTTGCCGTCAGCCTGATTTCACGCCCAAGCCTTTTCTTTAGGCTCTCCACCAGCGCCAGCTGTTGCGCATCGCTCAGGGGAAAGGCGGAAATCACTTCCGCGTCTATTCGCCGTTCGGCTTCAGCGCGGTGCTGTTCATATAGGCTTGCGATTTCTGACAACACATTCAGGCGTCCATTGTTTGCCAGTACGCGAATAAAATTGCGTCCCACCGTATTCAATCTGTCACCAGCAACCTTCAGGATCAGTTCGACTAGTGCCTCCTTGCTCACATCGGGATGACCAATCAACTCGCTGAGCTGTTCATCCGTAACGATCATGGCGCAAAGCTGGAGCATCTCCGACCATGTTGCCAGATCATTATTCTCCTGCGCCAAATCAAATGCGGCCTGTGCATAGGGCCGTGCAACGGTACTTTTTTCTGCCATAGCCGTAGCCCTTTACAGTTGGGAAACCAGATCTTTCAACAGATCTTCGTTGGCAGCCGCATCAACTTCACGCCTGAGCACTTTGCTCGCACCTGCAATCGCCAAGTTCGCCACCTGTCCGCGCAACTCTTCACGCGCATGGTTGACCTCCTGTTCGATTTCCGCATGTGCAGCAGTCAACAACCGCTGACCTTCATCGCGCGCCTGCTGTTTGGCTTCATCTACAATTTCACTGCCACGTTTTTGTGCCTGACTGATAATGTCCTGAGCCTGCTGCTTGGCTTCATGCAGAACTTCAGCCGCGCGTTTTTGCGCCAGTTCCTGTTCACGCGTGCCACGTTCAGCGGCTGCCAATCCATCGGCAATTTTTTTCCTGCGTTCATCCAGCGCAGCCATGATCGGCGGCCAGATAAATTTCATACAGAACCAGACAAACAACACAAAGGTAATCGACTGGCCTATAAGCGTTAAATTGATATTCATGCCGGAACCTTGACCTTAGTTATTCACGAGATTTTATTATCCCCGGAATTTAGTGATTGCCGACAGTGTTAACCTGCCACCGCAAAAAGAACATACATGGCAATACCCACGGCGATCATCGGTACCGCATCCACCAGGCCCATAACGATAAAAAACTGGGTACGCAACATGGGGATCAATTCGGGCTGACGCGCAGCGCCTTCCAGAAAACGGCCGCCAAGAACGCCGATACCTACGGCTGCACCCAGTGCACCCAGGCCCATCATCAGTGCGCCGGCGATGTACAGCATTGCAGTTGCTTCTGTCATTTCTATCTCCTCGTCAATAAATAGGTAAAATCAATAAATGTATAAACAATCAGTGTTCACTATGCGCCATATCCATATAGACGATGGTCAGCGTCATAAAGATAAAGGCCTGTAGCGTGACAATCAAAATATGGAAAATAGCCCAGCCCAGTTGCAGTACGCCACCAAAGAGACCTATTGCAAAACCACCGCTGAACATCAGGGCAATCAGAATAAAGATCATTTCACCGGCATACATGTTGCCGAACAATCGTAGCGACAGGGATACCGGCTTGGCTATCAATGAAACAAATTCAAGCAGGAAGTTGACCGGAATAAAGAACGCCTGCAACAAAACATTTTTCGACTCGAAAGGCTGCAAGGTCAGTTCGCCTGTAAAACCACCAATGCCCTTGTTTTTGATGCTATAGAACAACATCAGGAAAAATACCGACAGGGCCATACCGAAGGTCGCATTGGGATCGGCTGAGGGCACGATTCGCATATGCTCAATACCCATCGCTTCGGTGATTCCAGGAATCCAATCCACCGGAATCAAATCCATCATGTTCATCAGGAAGATCCAGACAAAAACCGTCAACGCCATGGGCGCGACCAGATCGTTTTTTGCCGTGAACGAACCGCGTACGCTAGTGTCTACGAATTCAACGATCATCTCGACAAAGTTCTGCAGCCCGCCGGGAGTACCTGAATGCGCATTTTTTGCCACTTTTCGGAAAACATAAAGGAAAGCCAGGCCCAGCACGGTCGACCAAAACATGGTATCGACATGGATGGCCATGAAACCCATGGCCTTTGCTTCTGCGGCGTTGTGGGCAAAGCTCCAGCTACCGTCCAGTTTGCCCCAGGTCAGGTTTTGCAGATGATGTTTGATGTATTCAGAGGATGTGAGCGCGTCGCTGGACATAATTTATTGTCAACCCCGTATCAATAATTTTACTTGGATAAAACTAATCTCTGGAAAACCATGCTGGTCAACTATTGCTGACCCCAGCGTGCCGTAAGCGGCCCTAAAAAATACCCGGCCTGAGTTACGACAAATCCCACTATGACGGCAGCGGGTTCAAGCCTAAAAAACTTGAACCCCAGAGCCAGCAGCGCCATAACGAGTAAAAATCGCAGCACGGTTCCCTTATACAGACTAGCCATCATAACGGATGGCGGATTGTCGACTCGATCGGTATCACATTTGAAACGCCAACCACTGTACAAGGTCGTAAAAATTGTGGTGAAACCACCGTAAAGCAGCGCAGCGCTGTGTTCCATACCCCAAATCAGGTATGACCACGAGACCAATATGGATATAAGGATCCCCTGGATCCCTGCCATTTTGTAGAGCATGCGCCGGTATGCTTTAGCTGCAAAACGCATGTTTTGCACTATCTACAGCTGACAATCTCGGCAAAGATGAATCATGGAAAAACATCTATATTTCGTGCGGACACGACCTCGGCGACAGGCAGATAACTCGAGCGCGCGCAGTATACTGGCCTGACCAGAAAGCGTCAATGATGGGCGTATAAATGAAATTTGCTTGCATTTTCGCTCAATGGCATTTTAAAAAAAGCTGAAATATCAATATATTAACAATTACTTAATATGATTAAGGATTCCATCAAGCTCGTCAAGACTATTGTAGTGAATGACCATTTTGCCTCTGCCCTGACGATTATGCTGAAACTGGACTTTGGCTCCCAGGGTTTGCGCCAGACTTTCCTGCAGCCGCAGGGTATCCGGATCCGACTTTTTTTGCTTGCTGCTGTCACCACTTTCAGGTGCCTGCAGTTTGCGCACCAGGCGTTCGGTTTCACGCACCGAGAGCCCCTTCGCCTGCACCTCTCGCGCTGCCTGAATCTGATCTCCGCCCACCTGTAAGGCCAGCAGGGCGCGTGCATGGCCCATTTCCAGTTCACCCGCTTCCAGCATTTGTCTGACCAGTGGATCCAGACTCAACAGACGCAGGAGATTGGAGACCGCGGCGCGCGATCGGCCCACGGCCTCGGCTGTTTCCTGGTGGGTCAGACCAAACTCCTCGATCAAACGCTGTAGGGCCGTGGCTTCTTCAATGGGAT
>JAADGZ010000003.1 GCA_013152045.1 Gammaproteobacteria bacterium | reverse complement strand
ATTCAGCTGGTGTCAGAGCAGACCATGTTGCAGGAAACCGCTGCGCGGTTGAACGGACTGGATGATGGTGAGCAACTTGAGTTATTAAACCCCGTGGTGGTGTGTAACGAAGAACATCGGTTTTTTGTTGCCGAGCAATTACGCCAGGTGGGGGTGCCGGCGGACAAGATTATTCTTGAGCCGATTGGTCGCAATACCGCACCGGCACTGACCCTGGCGGCCCTGGCCGTAGCGGCGGATGACGCCGATACGGTATTGCTGGTGATGCCGGCAGATCATGTGATCAAGCAAGAGACGGTTTTTCATAAGGCCATCCGCGACGGCATGCAGCTTTCGGCCAATGGCTATCTGGTGACCTTTGGCATCAAGCCGGATTCGGCGCAGACCGGCTACGGTTATATCCGTATGGGATCAGCGGTGGATGCAGATACGTCGGCTCAGTTGATTGAGCGCTTCGTGGAAAAACCGGATGCAAAGACTGCGCAGTCCTATGTGGACTCCGGCGACTATCTCTGGAATAGCGGCATGTTCATGATGAAAGCCTCAAGCTGGCTGGACGAAATGCAAGATCTGCAGGTAGAGATGCTGACAAATTGCGAAGATGCGTTCACCCGCGGTGAAATCGATCGTGATTTTTACCGGATCAATGCAGAAGTTTTTTCAGCCTGTCCCTCCGATTCCATTGATTATGCGGTGATGGAAAAAATTACCGAACAGGCCGATCAGGCGGCACATCCGGCTGCGGTGATTCCCCTGGATGCCGGTTGGTCTGACGTTGGTGTCTGGTCTACGCTCTGGGAAGTGGGCGATAAAGATGAGGCGGGTAATGTCATCAAGGGTGATGTCTATGCTATTAACACCCGCAACTCCTTGCTTCTCAGCGAGCGACGGCATATTTCCGGTGTCGGCCTGGAGGATATGATTGTGGTGGAAACCGCGGATGCGATACTGGTTGCGCATAAAGATCATGCCCAGGATGTCAAACTGGTAGTGAATCGTCTTAAGGCGGAACAGCGCAGCGAATATCAGAATCATCAATTGGTCTATCGTCCCTGGGGTAGCTATGAATGCATCGATTGTGGTGATCGATTCCAGGCCAAGCGTATCACGGTCAAGCCGGGTGCCAGTCTGTCGCTGCAACTGCATCATCATCGTGCCGAGCACTGGATTGTGGTTACCGGAACTGCGCATGTGACACGCGGGGAGGATATTTTTCTGGTATCCGAAAACGAATCCACCTATATTCCCCTGGGCGTCAAGCACCGGCTGGAAAACCGAGGCGTGATTCCACTGGAAATGATCGAAGTGCAGTCCGGCAGTTACCTGGGCGAAGATGATATTGTTCGTTTTGAAGATATTTACGGTCGAGATAAATAAAGCGGGTTAAGTAGTGTTCTATGGTTGATATTAGTTTTAAATCACTCGCCGTTGCGGGTGTGCGCTCATTACAGGCTTACCAGCCGGGTAAACCGTTGGAAGAACTTGAGCGCGAATACGGTATCCGCCATGCGGTAAAGCTGGCGTCTAATGAAAATCCGCTGGGTCCCGGTAAAAAAGCGCTGGCGGCTATCGAGCAACAATTAGCAACCCTGTCCCGCTATCCTGATGGTAATGGTTTTTCCCTGAAAAAAGCGCTGAGTAAAAAATATGGCGTGAACATGGATCAGCTGACCCTGGGCAATGGTTCCAACGACATACTGGAATTTCTGGCGCGCGCGTTCGTTGCCAGCGGCGATGAAGTGATTTTCTCCGAACATGCCTTTGCCGTTTATCCCCTTGTTACCCAGGCCGTGGGGGGGCAGGCGGTGGTGGTTGCGGCGAAAAACTACGCGTATGATCTGGAGGCCATTGCCGCCGCTGTTAGCGATAAAACGCGCCTGATTTTTATTGCCAATCCGAATAATCCAACCGGCACCTGGTTAACCGAAAAGGCTCTGCGTGATTTTTTAAAAAAAATCCCTGCACAGGTGCTGGTCGTACTGGACGAAGCCTATTATGAATATGCCATCGATCCGGCGCTTAAGGCCTGTGGTTATACTAGCGTCATGGGCTGGGTAGCGGAATACTCCAACCTGGTCGTGACCCGCACCTTTTCAAAAGCCTATGGACTGGCCGGTTTACGTGTGGGCTACAGTGTTTCTAATGCCGAGGTGGCGGATGTACTCAACCGGGTGCGGCAGCCCTTCAATAACAATAGTCTGGCGTTGGCGGCAGCCGAAGCGGCACTGGAGGATGAGGCGCACCTTCAGCACAGCCTTAAAGTCAATGCCGAAGGCATGCAGCTGTTGACACAGGCCTTTGAACAATGGGGGCTGGATTATATTCCCTCCGTGGGCAATTTTATCTGTGTCAAAGTCGGTGACGCGGGGCAGATCTATGAAGCCCTGTTGCGTGCGGGTATGATTGTGCGACCGGTGGCTAATTACGGATTGCCTGAATACCTGCGTATCAGCATCGGTCGGGCGGATGAAAATGCGCGCCTGCTTGACGCCCTGAAAAAGATCCTGAACGCGTGACGGAATCATTGCGGATAAAGCGTCTGTGTTTGATCGGCGTCGGTTTAATCGGCGGTTCATTGCTGCGTGCCCTGCGCCGGGCCGGCGTGGTGGATGAGATTGTAGGTTGTGGTCGAAATCGGAACTCACTGGAAACGGCGCTAAAACTGGGTGTGATTGATCGCATCGAACAGGATCCGGCCAAAGCCGTGTTAGCGGCGGATATGGTGGTGCTGGCCGTGCCTCTTGGCGCCATGCAAAGCATTTTCACCGTTATTGCTCCGGCACTGGCGGCAGACGCCGTGCTCACTGATGTGGGCAGCACTAAGGGTAGCGTAGTGAAGGCGGCAGAACGGGCGTTTACCGCATTACCGAACGGATTCGTCCCCGGTCATCCGATTGCCGGGACGGAAAAAAGCGGTGTTGAGGCCTCCTTTGCGGAACTGTTCGACGGGCGGCGGGTGATATTGACGCCGACTGCGAATTCCTCACCGGCAGCGGTCAGCCGAACCCGCGCCATGTGGCAGGCCTGCGGTGCCGAGGTCATAGAAATGGATATTGCCCATCACGACGAAGTGCTGGCTGCCACCAGCCATCTACCGCATATGCTGGCCTATAGCCTGGTCGATATGCTGGCGCGTCGGGACGACAGTCAGGAAATTTTCGATTACGCCGCGGGCGGCTTTCGTGACTTCACCCGCATCGCCTCCAGCGATCCGACCATGTGGCATGACATCGCCCTGGCTAACCAGGATGCGTTGGCGAGCTTGCTGGAGCAATTCAGCCTTGATTTGCAAAAGCTGGCCGAGGCCGTGCGCGAAGGCGACAGCGATTATTTAAAAAATATATTCACGCGAGCGAAACAGGTGCGGGATGAGTTTCAGGAACGAGGAAAATCAGAGCGGTAGTTTTTGCTGTTTGCAGTGAAAAACGTAGGATGGGTAGAGCGAAGCGAAACCCATCAGAAGCTTTAACCACAGAGGATTTTTATTTGGGATAAATTTAACGGGGTTTCTCTGTGCCCCCTTGGTAAAAAAATATTTGAAATGTGAATAGTGGCAATCCATCAGAATACTTAAATTATGACATCAACAAATTCAAGCACATTTATCGTTCAATCCGGTGGCACGCTCAAAGGCGAAATCCGCGTCCCGGGTGACAAGTCCATTTCCCATCGAAGTATCATGCTCGGCGCGTTGGCGGAGG
>JAADGZ010000073.1 GCA_013152045.1 Gammaproteobacteria bacterium | reverse complement strand
TGAAGGCTTGGCTCTCCCCCCAGCAAAGGAAATTTTCTCTCCCCTGATTTTTCGAAAAGATCTGCCAGATAGATAAAGTTTTCCCAGGAGAGAATGTCGTCCGGGACAGAGTTGGCCATATGTTTCTTTGCGAAACAATAAGGACATGAACGAACGCATTTTTGTGTTAACAAAATATTTGGCATTGGACACCTGCGACTATTTTTTTACAGAATCAAAATATTGACAGCTAGTGCAATATCAGGCGGTCAACAACCACTGCTGTAGGTGCTTCCGTAACTCCTGTAACGGCTGGAGCACCTATAGCTATAATAGGTGGCGCTACCCCTTCCACTACAGTACTGGCTGTAATAGCCGCTTCCGTATCTGCTGCTATATGGGCTGCATGTACTGGAATAACCTGTACTGGAATAACCTGTACTGGAATAGCCCGTACTGGAATAACCCGTGCTCGAGTAACCACCACTGCTATAGGTGCTGGAGTAAGCACTCGAACCTGAATCAGCTTCTTCTGGGGTACCACCACCGCCGCCTCCGCCACCGCAGGAGAATATAAACGGTGTGGGTGCCATCACCGCACTGCTCAGAGCCATTCGTCTGAGTGCATCTCGCCGTGTAAGGCCCACTTTAATTCCCGTTCTATTTACCATGATCTTTTTTGGCATTTTATTTTCATTTTTCATGAGCTACTCCCTAGATTTAGTCCAAAAATATATTCTCTAACAACCATCAATAATTGAATGCCATCAAATCCCATCTAAGCCGTCATCCCCCGCAGCCACCTCCCCCGAAGACAAACAAACGCGCGGCAAGAAGAGCGATAAAGATTAAATGGCTTGTTCATTTCAACATCGTAATAACTTCCAATAATGATATCGGTTAATACTAGACACGGGGTCGAGCAAAAAAGACTAATAGATATTTCAGTTACTCCACATAAAATAAAATTTCTACTTGAACTGCTGGTTGCCACGCAGGCTAACCGACCCCCCCCAAATCTCCCCTTCATCGGCATTACTGGCTTTGACATAACCAATGCTACCGGCCAGATTGCCACTAATCGAAACGGTACTGGAATCCGTACAGCCGACGGCATTGCAACTTTGCAGAATGTATTGTGCGTTGATACGGCGGTATAAATGCACTACAAGATCCGTGATTTGCGTACCCTGCGCAATATCGCTGCCCACCTGTGTAAAACCGGATGCACCATCGGCACTTTCCAGTAAACGATAAAACGTGGCATCGCTGATATCCGTCCAGCTAAAACGAAAAGCTCTGGTGGCGGTAAACACCAAAGCCGGTATAGCTGCAGCTGCTGGTGCGTTGCCCCCCCTGAGCCGTTATTCCCTGCAATTGCACCACCATCTGGGGCCTCATCACCCACAGGTGCGCCAACCCCACCCCCACAGGCGAATAGCAGAGTGGAAAGGAGTGTTATAAAGATTAAGTGACTCATTCGTTTTAACATCGTGATGACTCCCAATAATGATGTTGGTTAACTACAGGACACGGTGTAGTGCAAAAAAGACTAATAATTTCTTCAGTGCTATGCGGCAATCATTCTCCCAACCGTTTTGACACCATAATAGTGGTTGGCTTTTGCCGTGCTTAGTGAACACTGCATGGCATCAGCTATATTGGCAAAGGGCAGTTGCCGGTCGATGCGCAGGGACAGAGTCGTGCGTTGTTTAATGGGCAGAGCGTCAATTGCAATGCGGAGTAATTTTGACTGTTGCTGTTGGATGAGCGCGTTTTCAGGCGATTGCTCAGAGGCTATATCCAGATCGTAGATATCCTTATTTTGATCAATGCGGCTTAGGTATTGATGACTGCGCAAATAGTTTTTCCAGCTATTGCGCGCAATCACAAACAACCAGCCTTTGAAGCTGGCCTCCTGACGATATTGATGAATGGATGTATAGACTTTTATGAAAGTATCCTGAAGGATATCTTCTGCGGCATTCGGATCAACGATAAGGCTCAACAAATATCTTTTTATCAGTGAGCGATAACGTCCAAGCAGGATATCGAACGCCGGGTTTTCACCCTGCTTAGCCAGACGGGTTAATGCTTCATCATCAAGCTGCTGATATTTTTTTCTGCCCCTGTTTTCCATTGTTCTGCCCTCCCTTTATTTTTATTCGGCAGGTGATGAAAAATATGGTGCACTCACTTATGCCTGCAGTGGGATTCACTCTATGGGAAATGGGGTTACAGTCAGGTAACAACGCGTTCTAAAAAATAATGTTTTTATTTAAACCTGTAAAAACATAGACTTAATTTAATCAGCAATTGATTGGGCTATGGCCAGGATGATTACGAAGCATTAGCAGGATGCTATTTACATATAACTAAAGACATAGAACAACCTGAATTTAGGACGAAGCACCCTGTTATTCAGGTTGTAATAAGAATGAGTTTAAAAATACCATTGCGTAACTAAACCTTGCGTCATTCCGGCATGATTTTAGCCGGAATGATGGTGTGTATATGTTCAGGATTGGATTAAATCTGTTGTCGCGGAGGAGGGTGAACTGCCACTGGTAGATGCGAGGATAGTGACGTATTTTTCATAGCTTGCGAGGGCCTCGGCCTGCCGGCCCTGCGCCTGATAACAACGGATCAAGCCCTGATAGGCTTCTTCAATCAGCGAGTCAGTTTCCAGTAAACGTTGATAACACTGGATCGCGGTTTGGCTATCTTCATATTCAATGGACTGGGCGAGTGCGATGATATGGCGAATAAAGCGGAGGCGCAGACCTTCGCGTTGATGTATTGCCCAACTGGCGGGGTCACTGGCAAGAAAATGGCCGTGATAGTGTTGCATGAGTTTGTCTGCCAGCTCGGCGCTTTTCGCGGTATCTTTTGTGTTAATACTTTGTTGTGCCGGTTCAAACAGGCGACTCATGGCCCAGGTGTCGACCCAGACACAGTCTTCATTCAAACTCAGTTGATGATTTTTCAATGCCAGCACATCCAGATCACCTAATACCTTGCGTAGTCTATGTAATGTGGTTTTGAAACTGGCCTGAGCCTGATCACCTTCGGCATCTGGCCAGAGGGCATCCATGATCTTTTCTTCATGCACATCACGCCCGCCATAGGCGAGCAAGATTTTCAACAGGTCAAAGGGTCGGCTTTCCGTGTCAATGGACTGTTCATTTAGCAAAATACTAAATCGTCCTAGCGTGTATATCTTTAATGGCCAGGGCCAATCTTCAACAAAGGGATGACTGTCTGGCGGAACCAGTTGATTACGACGAATTAATTCTCGTGTAAAGGTGGGTTCAACATTTTTTTCAAGGGCGCGCAGTGATAAATCTTGCATTAATGGACCATACCAAAGGGGGTTCGAATATATTTGCACATTGGCAGCACTGCTAAAAGATTTTGTTAAATATTCATTTGCATGTTGTTCATCACCTTTTAATAAATAGATCCAGGCAACATACGCATAAATCGAAAAATCAAACAGGGGGGAATCAAAAAATGCGGTGCTTTCTCGTGCAGCGATTACTTGTTTTAGACCAGCATCAAGATCGCCTTGTAACGCCAGGCTTAAGCCCATGACGGCCTTCCCAAATGCTTCGGGAAATAAAAATCCAGCATACCTTACTTCTAGCGACGCTTTAGCGTTATTGTAGGCGCTGATATAATCACCAACTAAAATATCTGTGCGTGCACGAAAAAATAATAAATAACCATAAAAGACATCAGTTTGGGAT
>JAADGZ010000252.1 GCA_013152045.1 Gammaproteobacteria bacterium | reverse complement strand
TGATTTATTTTTAGGCAGAGGTGATTGTCCAACGAAGGGGCCCGAGAGGGTTATCATGGGGTATTAATATCCCGCTTCTTTTTGGTGCCGCACAGCGAGGATAGTCGCTATTTCACCGTCGAAGTGATACAGCGCGATATAACTGCTGCTTCCAAACTCAATCGGCCATTCCCGAAAAGCCGGATCCATATTTTCAGCAGGACGACCAACCTCCGGCTGGTGAGCCAGGATTTTCATGCCTGCCCGTATTGCTTTGACGGCGAGGCGTGCAGCGGCTTCGTCTTTTGGAGCCAGGAAACGATAGAGTCGTTGTACGTCGGCCAGAGCCGACGGCGTCCAGATCAGACGTGGTACTCAGGCAGCTCCGCGTCCTCGTCTGTCTCAAGTTTGGCCAACCAGGCGTCCGCCTCTTCGAGTGTTAGGTGCAGTCCGTTTTTCTGGTATGTTTCCCAGGCACGTAATGCATCTTGTTTGAAGGCCTCTCGTTTTTCCTCACGCTCAACGTAATCACGTATTGCTTTTCGCATAATCCAATGCGCCGTTCGAGATTGTGCATTAGCCAGATTTTGGATGCGATCTTTCAAATCGTCGTCGAGTTTTACGGATGTTGCCATTTTAAGTTACTATTATTACCAGGTAGTACCTTTAACTATAGCATGAAATTATGCTTTTATCAGTTAAGTCGTTTGCGCGCCAGCGGATCCTGTTTGAACCAGGCTTTCAGTTGTTGATAAACATCGGGACAGTGTTGCCAGAGGATGTCGGGAGCGGTAAAAAAATATTCACAAATAACCGCAAAAAACTCTGCCGGATTGGTGGCGGCATAGGCGTTGATGGTGGGCTGGTGATTTTCGAGACGTTGTTGCAGGTTTTCGTAAGCCTGGCTCAGGGCTTCGGTCCAGGCCTTGATGGGCATGTCCGGGTGCAGGGGTGGCATGCCGTTGGCGCGTTGGTTGAGCATGTCCAGTTTGTGGGCGAATTCATGCAATACTACGTTGTGACCCGGACGCAGGCTAAAGCTGTCTTCTTGCACGTCTTGCCATGAGAGTATCACCGGTCCTCTTGACCAGGATTCACCGCTGAGGCTGTTGTCCTGCTGATGCACTACACCGGCGTCGTCGAGGGTTTCCTGCGTTACCCGGAAGGCACCGGGATAGACTATGATCTCGAGCCAGCCGGCAAAGGCATCCAGCCCCAGTTCGAGAATTTCCAGGCAGGCCTGTGCGGCGATGGTGATGCGAATTTCATCGTCGATCACCAGTCCCTGGACACCGGTAAAATCTTTCTGGTGTAAAAACAGGGTGGTCAGTTCGCGCAGACGCGCTCGCTCTATTGCAGTTAGTGGCTGTAACAGAGGCAGGCGCTGGCTTACTCCGTGCCATGTTTCATCGGCGATGCTGTGTTCTCGTAATACTCTGAGAATATGCCAGCGCGCAAAACGGCGTATAACGATAAACTTATCCTTTAGCGGTTTTTATTCATGGCCGTTGGCAAGGCGGTGGTATTTGCGCCGAATGGCCTTGATGTCGACATGGGCTTCGGGGAATTGCATGTTCAATCCTTCCAGTGTTTCCACCACGATACGCGATACCGCCAGGTTTCGAAACCATTTGTGATTGGCGGGAATTACATACCAGGGTGCCTGTTCAGTATTGCAGCGATTGAGTGTATCGGTATAGGCCTGTTGATAATTTTCCCAGTACTGGCGTTCCGAATAATCTGACTCGCTGATTTTCCAGTGGCGGGCCGGATCCTTGATGCGTTTGTGAAAGCGTTGCAGTTGTTCGTCGGCACTGATGTGCAGAAAAAACTTGAGGATATGGGTGCCGTTTTCGGTTAACAGTTTTTCGAATGCGTTGATCTGCGCATAACGCGCCTGCCAGATTTTTTTCTCTATTCGTTTATGCACCCGGGTGACCAGCACGTCTTCATAATGCGAACGGTTAAAGACCACGACTTCGCCACGGGCCGGTGCGCGTCGATGTACACGCCAGAGAAAATCGTGTGCCGCTTCTTCAACTGACGGTACTTTGAAGGCGGCAATCCGGCAACCCTGCGGATTCATGTAACCCAGTACATGACGAATAGTCCCATCCTTACCCGCGGCATCCATGGCCTGCAAAACGATCAGCAGGCTGCGCCGGTTTTCGGCATACAGTAGATACTGTAATTCTTGCATGCGCTTGGCATAACAGGCAATTTCATCTTGTACGGCGGCTTTGTTTTCGTGGTGGCCTTTGAAATCAGGATCGATATCGGCCAGATTGAGTGAACCGTCCAGAGGTACCTGAAATTGTTTGCAATATGCTTTGTGGGTCATGCCTGGACACTCCTAATATAAAATTGATAGAGAAAGCCGTTTCATTTTGCAGACAGGGGAGCATAACCTGCGCGTGCGGCTACTGTTTGTCCAAGCGCCGAGCGGGCATAATTTATAAACCTGTGCAGGGCGGGTTCAACCTGTTTGCCGTGGGGGACATTAATAGCGATGGCAAGCTGACGGGCCAGTGGATATTGTCCGTCTTGAATGGTGCTGATGCTGGGGAAAGTGGCGGGGCCGTTGTTTTGGCTGGCGACAGGCACCGCGCGGATGCTGCCAGAACGCATGGCGCTGCTAGAAAAACCGATGGCTGCTGGGTTGGCACTAAGCGCGGCCTCGATGGCAGCAGGCCCGGCCAGAGCTTGAAACTCAGGACGAAAATCACCGCCACAGAGGGCGCGTTGTTTAAACAGATAGTAAGCGCCACTATCGACACTGAGTCCCAATGGGGTAATTTTGTTCCTGGCCATAGGACCCTTGACGCCCAGTGTTTTCCAGTTTCGTAACGCATACTTGGCACCGCAACGGCGGTTGTTCGAATAGATTGCGTCAAGCTGTTGCAGGCTAATACGCTTGAGCGGGTTATTGTTGTTGACGTAGATGGCAACGCCATCCTTGGCCACAGGAATGAGAGTAGGTGGGTAACCATAACGCTGGATAAAGTTTGCCTGTTGAACTTGACTCAGCGGTGTGCTGATGAGCACCGCGTTGGCGGTGCCGTTAAGCAAGGCGTCGATGCCGGCTGCGCTGCCGGGATCGGCAATGGTGATAGCGATGTTAGGGTTTGCATTGTGAAAGGATTGCGCCCAGAAAGTCGCTAGATTGGATAGCGAAATAGAGCCTGTCAGCAACACACGGCCGGGTGTGGATGGCGAAGCAGCCATTACAGTGCGGCCGCAAAGCAGCAGACTGAGCAGTAATCCCAACAGTACCAGGTAGCGGCGTAACAGCGTGGGCGTATTCATTATGTGAGTTCCTTATTGTTATTTGCCAAAGGTCTGAAACGGATGTTGCAAACGTGAGAGGAAACGGGTGTGGCGACGACTACTGTGGCGCAAGTGGCGATAAACCTGAACTTTAACGACATCGGTGACCAGTGCGGAAACAATCGAATAAGCCCATATGAGGGCGATTTCCGGCCAGGTTATAGGTGTGATGAGGCCGAAGCCATAGGCTGCCAGGATGGTCGCTGCCAGTTTAGTGATTACAGCCGACCAGAGCATGATCGGCGCCGGCCAGGGTCGTTTCCAGAAATGTTCTTTGCTGCGGGCGACAAATAGCACTAGATGACCGGCCACGGCCATTTTTAAAAATACATAGGTTTGAATCTGGGGCACATCGAGATGCAGCCAGTCCATGGCCAGTAGCAACATGCCGAAACTGCCGACTACGCCAACGATGCCCATGGCGGTGGCGACTGTAATCACCTGACGCATGTTCC
>JAADGZ010000253.1 GCA_013152045.1 Gammaproteobacteria bacterium | reverse complement strand
GGGCAACGAGCAGGCTCGGCATGGTGTGGACTATACACGGATGGCGGTATCCGCACTGAACGAAATTGCCAGTGCGGTGACCACGATCAAGGGCATGACGGATCAGATCGCCCATGCTTCGAGTGAGCAGAGCTGTTTGGTGGATGCTGTCAACCAGCATGTTGAGGAAATCAATGAAGTGAGTCAGCATTCGGCGGAAGAGGTGCATCGTATACGTGCTGCGAGTGAGGATATTTCAATAATGGCTGATGATTTGAATACGCTGGTCTCGACTTTCCGCATATAAAAAATTTTGTTTGCTTGCCTTCGTTTCGAGTGAATTGAATATGTAATCTTACGATTTCTTTGACCCTCAAATGAATTATAATGCGTGCTTCTCTGGCAATCGCGCTGTTTCTTCTGCAGACAGGTTCCCAGGTTGAAATCGGTCCTTGGCGTCCTGATTAAGGACCTGTATTTGTATTGTCAATTTTGCCTGCTATGATGTCGTAGCCCTACGTAATGACGTATTGTGAAGAGGACTCCATTCATGTCGCGTTTACCCCCTGTCATTTTTTTTATTCATACCCGATTTAGTTATATTCTGTTTTGCCTGATACTTGCTGGTGTTATTGCACCGGCTCATGTGCAGGCAAAAACCAGCGAGCCGAAATGGCTATCTGTTCAGTATCAACAGGTGGTTGAGGAACGCACACTTGACGCGGTCATCGAAGCAGTCAACAAGGCCACGGTATCAGCCCAGACCTCGGGACGAGTGACCCAAATCTACTTTGATGTGGATGATGTGGTGCACAAAGGGGATGTGCTATTACGTCTGCGGGATCGAGATCAACGTGCGCGTTTTAATGCTGCTCGAGCGCGCCATGTCGAAGCCAAAGCAGAATATCTACGGGTAAAGGAAATTCATGCGAAAAAACTGGTCGCGCGTTCCGCGTTGGACAAGGCAGAGGCCCGCCTGAAATCAGCCAAGGCCGAGATGGATCGGGCACAGGAAAATCTGCAAAATACGATTGTCCGTGCGCCTTATAGCGGCATCGTGGTTAAACGTTATATTGAAGTTGGCGAAACGGCAAGAGTAGGACAGCGGCTATTCACTGGTTTGTCACTGGAATCCCTGCGTGCTTCGGTAAATTTACCGCAGGATCTTATTAATGTGGTACGCAAACTGAAACGCGCACGGGTTATCTCGGGTTCAGAATTTGAGCCAGGCGAGAAGAACCAGAGTGTGATAGCGAAGTCCATGATTATCAGTCCCTATGCCGATCCTGTCAGCCGTACATTTTTGTTACGCGTCAATCTGCCACCAGGCCAGCATGGCATGTATCCTGGTATGGCGGTAAAAGTGGCTTTTGTTACTCGTGAAGTGAAAAAACTACTGGTGCCCATTACCGCTGTGACACATCGCAGTGAAGTCAGCGCAGTTTATGTGAAAGATAAAGATGGCAAGATCAGCATGCGTCAGGTGCGTCTGGGACGTGTAGTCAACCATAATCAGATCGAAATCCTTGCCGGTCTGGATGAAGGTGAGCGCATAGCCAGTGATCCACTGGCCGCTACCGTGCATCTCAAGGAACAGAATGCCAAATTCGTTTCGGATTCGACATCATGAGTAAGAAACTAGGGATCTCTGGGCTTATCGCGCGGGCTTTTCAGAATTCGGAGATCACACCACTATTGGCGTTACTGGGTTTTTGCCTCGGCGTTTTTGCGGTGATGAATACGCCGCGCGAGGAAGAGCCGCAAATTAATGTGACGTTCGCCAATGTTTTTATCGCCTTCCCCGGTGCTTCAGCCAAAGAGGTGGAAGAACTAGTGAGTACGCCGGCGGAGCAAATTCTGTCGGAGATTAAAGGTCTGAAACATGTGTACTCGGTGTCAAAACCGGGTATGGCAGTTTTGACTGTCGAGTTCAAGGTAGGCGAGGATCGGACCCAGGCAATTGTGCGTTTGTACAATGCGGTGTATTCCAAACAGGACTGGTTACCGCCGGGACTCGGTGTCGCACAACCAATCATCAAACCCAAAGGTATTGATGATGTGCCCATTGTGGGGCTGACATTATGGACCAAAGATCCAACGCGCGGAGGTTATGAACTTAAGCAGGTGGCGCACGCTATCGAAGCCGAACTCAAACGTGTGCCGGGTACGCGAGATATTTATACCCTGGGTGGACCGGAAGATGTTGTGCATGTGTCATTCGATGCGGCTTCTCTGGCTTCCTATAACCTTTCCATTGATGATCTGCGCAAAGCCCTGCAGCTCAGTAATACCACGCAGGCATCGGGTTTCATGGTGCGCGACAATCAGCAAATTGCGGTGCAAACCGGCCTCTTTCTGAGTTCGGTGGATGATGTACAAAATTTAATTGTGGGTGTGCATAATGGCAAACCCGTCTATTTGCGTGATGTTGCCAAAGTGAGCCGCGGACCAGCTCAGCCGACAAGTTATACCTGGTTTGGAACCGGACCTGCGGCAGCCACAAAAGGCATTCACGCCAAGGGTGAATTCCCCGCTGTGACGATTGCGATTGCCAAACAGCCAGGTACCAATGCGGTACAAATTGCCAATCAGATCATCAAACGTGTCGATCAGCTCAAGGGTATTTTTATTCCCAAGGGTGTTAATGTCACGGTGACTCGCAACTACGGTATGACAGCTGATGCCAAATCGAAAAAACTGATTGGCAAACTAATTTTTGCTACCAGTTTTGTAGTATTACTGGTGCTGTTTGCGCTGGGTTGGCGCGAAGCGTTCATCGTCGGCATGGCTGTAGCGATTACGCTTTCGATTACCCTGTTCGCTTCCTGGGCCTGGGGCTTTACACTTAATCGAGTGTCCCTGTTTGCCTTGATCTTTTCCATCGGTATTCTGGTGGATGATGCCATCGTGGTGGTGGAGAATATTCACCGGCACATGCAAATGGGGGGCAAGTCGTTAACCGAATCTATTCCGCTGGCGGTAGATGAAGTCGGCGGGCCGACCATCCTTGCAACCTTTACCGTGATTGCTGCGCTGTTGCCAATGGCTTTTGTCACTGGTCTTATGGGGCCTTACATGAGCCCGATTCCAATTAATGCCAGTATCGGCATGCTGATTTCATTAGCGGTCGCTTTTATCGTTACTCCCTGGCTAGCTAATCGTGTGCTGCGGCCTTCGCCGCATCACGCCGAAGACACGACGACGACAACGGCATTCCAGCGTCGTTTCAGTGCTTTCATTGGCATGTTTCTGGTAGGGCCCGCCGGGCGTAAACGCCGCTGGTTGCTCTTGTTAGGCATTATTGTTTTGTTACTGGCTTCGATAGGGCTGGTAGCGACGAAACATGTTGTCTTGAAGATGCTGCCTTTTGATAACAAGTCTGAATTTCAGGTGGTAGTCGATATGCCGGAAGGCACGGCGATAGAACAGACATCAAGAGTGATGGCCGCTCTGGGACGGCGTATTGCGCAGGTTCCAGAAGTAACTGACTATGAGGTATATGCTGGCGGCGCTTCACCGATCAATTTTAACGGTTTGGTACGCCAGTATTATTTGCGTCAGGGCGCTAATGTCGGTGATATACAGATTAACCTGCTGGGCAAACATGAGCGTGAACGCAAAAGTCATGAAATAGCACTTAGCTTACGTGGACCGTTGCAGGAAATTGGCCGACGTTATCATGCCAATGTGAAGATCGTTGAAGTTCCACCGGGACCGCCGGTCATGTCGCCGCTGGTAGCGGAGATTTATGGGCTGGATGATCAAGGTCAACGCAGAGTGGCCGCTGAAGTTCGATC
>JAADGZ010000274.1 GCA_013152045.1 Gammaproteobacteria bacterium | reverse complement strand
CGGGGTTCGGCTTGATAGCCGAAATAATAGTGGCTGTAGCTGTAGCTGTAGCTGTAGCTGTAGCTGGTGCTGGTGCGGGTGCGGGGGTTGGGATTTGAGACGGTTTAGGTTGAGTCTCTGGTTTGGCCTTGGCCGTTTGTTTTATGAGGTTTTTGCTTGCTGTTGGTACCGGGGCAGGCATCGTTACCTTGCTTGCCGGGTGGATCTTTTCCTCACTTATTACGGCTGCTGAGGTTGGGATTTTGCTATCCGTTTCTGTGGTCGTCTGCGGGCTTGGCGCAGGTGTTGCCGTTGGTATTTGCTCTGCAGATATGGGGAGTGGAGATGTTTTCGGGCTTACAGGTTTTGGTTCAGCTGTACTGGCAACAACATCGGTAACTGAATTTTTTTCTACGGGCACCGGCAAAGGGATGCTTACGGTTTTCTGCGGCCCGCCATCGTTCTTGAAAATAGCATTAATCTTATCCTGATAAGTCAGCACAAGGCTAATTACGATCAGCGCAGTAAGTGTGGCCACAATCTGCCAGAATTTGAATCGCGTTAGCCAGGCAGGAAGTTTGATGGAGGGGAATTTTAAGCTGGGGTGAAAATTGAGTTTTGGGGTATGAAAATCTTTGACGGCCTGATCCAGTTTGTCACCATTGAGAATCAGGTGCGCGCATTCATTGATGCGTGCCGGGATGCCGCCGGAGTTACGAAATATTTTATGTAATTCCTTGCTGCTGAATGGCAGTGCGTCCTGCAGCCCGGCAACCTGCAGCCGATGACGGATATAGCCCACAGTTTGTTCTTCGTTGAGCGGTGGGATACTCATGCTGTGGGTCACGCGTTCACGCAGGCCGCGTATGGACGGGCTTTGCAGCATGGTTTCAATTTGCGGATCGCTGAATAGAATAATACGCAGCAGATTGCCATCACTGGCTTCGGCATCGGCCAGGTTGAACAGGGTTTCCAGCGCGTCCTGGGGCAGGACATGGGCATCATCGATGAGCAGCAGAGGTATTTTTTGCTGATGATGTAGAGCTGCAATATGCCGATAGAGTGCATCTTGCAGAGCTACGGGATCATCTTCCAACCCGCGCAGACCGAAGCCGCTGGCGATGGCCTGCAATAGCGCATTGGCATCCATCATGGGGCTGGCATTGACCTGACTGACTAGCGTGTCTTCGTCGGCATTGAGTAGAAAACGTTGCAGTAGACTGGTTTTGCCGATACCTTTCGGGCCGCTGATGATCAGTAGCAGTTCACTGTAACGGGTGAGGTGTTCAAGCATGTTGAGCCGTTGCAGGCGCTCGGCGTCGAGATAGACAAAACGATCTTCATGCCGAGCCGAGAAGGGGGCGGCACTGAGGCCATAACGTTGGACATAGTGTGGCACGGGGTTGCTGATACCGGCATCCGCGATTTGGCTGCTGTCGTTAGCCTTCATGTCAGGTGTTCCTGGCCCTGTATGAAGACTACTTTATACCCGCGTGCAAGCTGCTTGTCACGTATTTGCATAAGCGCGGATTGTGCCGCTTCGAGATCAGAAAAATGCTCGCGCTTGACCCGCCCCGCCGCGTCCTGTCGGCCCCATTCACGCACCACTGCCCAGCCGCCCAGCAGATCTTTTTCCAGAATTAACTGGTAGTAACTGGGTGGCTTATTTTCCATAAAGCCTGTTTGCATGTAGATGCGCATTGCGTCAGATACAAGGGTAAAGATACAAGGGTAAAGGGGTAAGGTTGGCAGCGCATTTAATGCGCTTTTTTCTTTTTAACCTTTTCTCTTGTATCTGAACCTATGTTAATTCCTCCGGATCAAAAATACGTCGATATTCGCTGATAGCGTAGCGGTCGGTCATCCCGGCCACATAGTCGGCGACGGTGCGTGCGCGGCCGTGGTCGCCGTCTTCTCGTTCAGCATTTTTGACAGTTTGCTGATGTTCCGGTTTGAGCAGCAGGGGATCGTCCATAAAAGCACCAAACAGGGCGTGGATAATGCGACCGGCCTTGGCCGACATGCGGTGTACGCGGTAATGCTGATAGAGTTCTTTACGCAGAAACTGTTTCAGTTGCAGGTTGGCCGCCTGCATGTCTTCGCTGAAATTGATCAGTGTGCCGTCATGTTGGCGTACGGCGTCGATGTCGGCGGGTGAGTGAGTTTTTAACGCAGTTTTACTGGTTTCTACCAGATCCACCACCTGGCGGTTGATCATGCGGCGAATGATTTCATAGATCAGCTGGCGGCCGTTCAGTTGCTTATAACGAGCCGTGACTTCATCGTATTGATCTCGAAACAGACGGATATCGAGCAGTTGCTCAATCTGGATCAGGCCCGAGCGCAGACCATCATCGACGTCATGATTGTTATAAGCAATTTCATCGGCCAGATTAACGGCTTGAGCTTCCAGCGAAGGCTGAGTTTTGTCGATGAAACGCTGACCGACATCGGTTAATGCTTCGGCATTCTTCAGTGAGCAATGTTTGAGAATGCCTTCGCGTGACTCAAAGGTGAGGTTGAGGCCGCGAAACTCGGCATAGCGTTCTTCCAGTTCATCTACGGTGCGCAAGGATTGCAGGTTGTGTTCAAAACCGCCGTAATTCAGCATGCACTGGTTAAGGACCTCCTGACCTGCATGGCCAAAGGGCGTGTGCCCAAGATCGTGCGCCAGGGCAATGGTTTCACACAGTTCTTCATTGAGCTGCAGAATGCGGGCAATGGTGCGGGAGAGTTGGGCAACTTCAATCGAGTGGGTCAGGCGAGTGCGGAACATGTCACCTTCGTGATTGACGAAGACCTGAGTTTTGTATTCGAGTCGGCGGAAGGCGGCAGAATGAATGATACGATCACGATCGCGCTGAAACTGGCTGCGATAAGTTGGGATGGCTTCTGGGTGACGGCGCCCGCGTGAGTTTTTATCGTTGGCAGCATAGGGCGCGAGATTCAGCATAAACTATTCCTGATCGCCGTTGATGGCACGATGAGCTTTGATGGTTTGCTCCAGTTTTTGTGGATCGAATTCATGCGTGACAAAGGCATCGCCCAGTGCCCGGTATAAAACCAGATTAATCTTTCCTGCGCGGACTTTTTTGTCTACCGCCATGAGCTCCATAAAGCGGGCGTAGTTCATACTGGATGGTGCGCGGGTGGGCAGGTTGGCGCGATCGATAAGATCTTCGACCCGCTGGACGTCGTTTTCGCTTAACCAGCCTTCACGCATGGACAGATCAGCGGCCATCAGCATACCCACGGCGACGGCTTCACCGTGTAGCCAGTTGCCATAACCGGTACCGGTTTCAATTGCGTGGCCGAAGCTGTGGCCAAGATTGAGCAGGGCGCGGATGCCGCTTTCCTTTTCATCGGCCGCGACAATCTCGGCTTTGCACTGACAGGAGGTTTGGATGGCTTCAGCAAGATAGTCAGGCTCGCGGGCCAGCAATTTATCCATCTGTTGTTCCAGCCAGCCGCTGAATTCGTCTTTCTGGATAAGCCCGTATTTAATGACCTCGGCCAGACCTGAACTTAGTTGCCGGTCGTCGAGCGTGTCCAGTGTGTCGGTGTCGATGATGACCGCCTGGGGCTGGTGAAAGGCGCCGATCATGTTTTTACCCAGCGCATGATTGACCCCGGTTTTGCCGCCAACGGAGGAATCTACCTGGGCCAACAAGGTGGTGGGAATTTGGATGAAGGCTACGCCACGTTGGTAGCAGGCTGCCGCAAAACCGCACATATCACCGACTACTCCACCACCCAATGCGACCAGGGTACAGTGGCGATCGAAATGATGGCGCAGCAGGCTT
>JAADGZ010000022.1 GCA_013152045.1 Gammaproteobacteria bacterium | reverse complement strand
TGGCCCTGGGACCGGGGCGGGATCTAAGCATCATCATTGAAACCGCAGTACGCAACCACGCCCTGCATTTGCGCGGTTATAATTCTGCTCAGGATTTTATTAACCGTCAACGAAAACTGATTAAGAATAACTCATCATGAAACTGATTATTATCAGCGGCCTGTCCGGCTCGGGCAAATCTATTGCACTCAACGTACTGGAAGATCTGCAATACTACTGCATCGATAATCTGCCCGCAGCCATGCTCCCGGCACTGGCAGATCAATTACTTTCATCCCACAATATGGATCATGAGCATATCGCAGTGGGCATCGAATGCACGCAACACCGCCGCTGATCTAGCTAGCTTTTCTGAGATCCTCAGGGATCTGAAATCACGCGATGTTGATATCGAAATTTTCTTTCTTGAAGCCGATAATGCAACGCTGATAAAACGTTTCAGCGAAACCCGCCGCCGTCATCCACTCAGTAACGATGAAGTCCCGCTTAATGAAGCCATTATTCAGGAACGCAGTCTGCTTGAAGCGATTGCCGTCGAAGCGGATCTGCACATGGATACCAGCCGCACCAATATTCATCAGCTACGAGAACTGATTCAATCCCGTGTCAACAATGGAGATCATAGCCAGCTATCACTGTTGTTTGAATCCTTTGGCTTCAAGCAGGGCATACCCGTCGATGCTGATTTTATTTTTGACGTGCGCTGTATTCCAAACCCACATTGGCAACCCAGCCTACGCAAACTGACCGGTTGCGACCCGGCGGTGGCTGAATTCCTGGAGCAGCATGACGATGCCATAAAAATGTTTGAGGATATTCGCAACTTTCTGGAAAACTGGATACCACGTTTTGAAGCAGATAATCGCAGCTATATGACGATTGCCATCGGCTGTACCGGTGGTCAGCACCGCTCTGTTTATATGGTTGAAAAACTGACTGCCTGGTTTAAAGAACTGCGTCCTGGTATTCTGCATCGGCACCGAGAACTATCATGAGGAAGCAGAAATGACTGTTGGTCTGTTAATCCTGACCCACAACAATATCGGCGAGACGCTGTACAAAACCGCCATCGCCGTGATTGGCAACGCGACGTTACCCACCCAGGTACTGGTCGCATGCATGGACTGCAACACCGATGAAACCCTGGAACAAGTTCGCCGAAGCCTGCAAAAACTGAACAGCGGTGAGGGAGTGCTCATCCTCACGGACATGTATGGTGCCACCCCCAGTAATATTGCCTCCGAACTATTAAATCCCGAACGGGTACTGGTTTCTGGCGTCAATCTGCCGATGCTAGTACGAGTAATGAATTACCCTAATCTTAAATTAAACGATCTGGCCGAGAAAGCGATTAGCGGTGGCCAGGATGGCATTCTTGCGCTGACCGCCAAGGGAACTGAATAGTGAAGGACATTTTCAGGTGTTAACAAAAGAAATTCTGATTTGCAACAAACTCGGCCTGCATGCTCGCGCCGCCGCCAAACTGGTGACCCTGAGTTCGCAGTTCAAGGCCGATCTATTTATTCATTACCAGGACAAAAAAGTAAATGGCAAAAGCATCATGGGGGTAATGATGCTGGCCGCCAGCAAGGGAACCACGCTACGGCTATGCGCGGAGGGTGAAGACGAGCAACAAGCAATCGATGCAATTGAAAAGCTGGTCAAACGTCGTTTTGATGAAGAAAGCTGAAATCAGCTTTCTGATTGTTGGGCTTCGCGTTGCTCAGCACCAACCTACATTTATAGATTTTTAAGTTTTCTCAATATGGCCTTCGCTCACGACAAGCTCAGGGCGAACGGTTTTAACTGGACAAAAATTCGAAACGGTTATTTAGTTTATGTTTTAAACTGTGAAACAAGTTGCTGCAAATCCTGTGAGAGCTGGGAAAGTTCACTACTTGCTTCCGATATTTTTCCGGTTCCGTTCGCAGTCTGCTGCACAACATCATTTATATTGCTGATGTTTCGGTTAATTTCTTCAGCAACACTGCTTTGCTCCTCAGCTGCCGTGGCAATCTGCACATTCATATCTGATATATTTGTCACCGCCTGAGTAATCGTCATTAATGATGTCGAAGCCTCATTTGCTTTGTCCACACTGGTGCCAGCGCAATCCCTGCTGGCCTGCATGACTTCTACTGCCTGACGGGAATTTCGTTGCAGGCGTTCAATCATGTTCTGGATTTCTTCCGTTGACTGCTGGGTACGACTGGCCAGAGTACGCACCTCATCCGCAACTACGGCAAAGCCGCGCCCCTGATCACCGGCACGCGCCGCTTCAATGGCAGCATTTAATGCCAATAGGTTGGTCTGCTCGGCAATACCTTTTATTACATCAAGAACACTGCCAATATTTTCACTGTCGGACTCAAGCTCATTAATTACAGTTGCAGATCGCTCAATCTCAGACGCAAGTTTATTGATGACGGAGGTCGTCTCAGCAACTATATTCTTGCCGTTCACTGACTCTTGATTGGCGCTTTGCGCCAGGTTTACCGCCTCACTCGCATGCCGGGCAACTTCCTGAACCGTTGCGGTCATTTCATTCATCGCCGTTGCAACCTGCTCAGTCTCACTCTGCTGTTGCAGAACACCCGCCGTTGTTTCTCGGGTAATCGTATCCAGTTCTTCGGCGGCTGAGGTTAATCGGCTTGTAGATCCTGCTACCTGGGCCACGGTTTTTCTGACTTTCTCTGAAAACTTGTTAAATGCCATTGCCAGCATAGCAATTTCATCGCGGCCGCTTTCATCCAGACGCATGGTTAGATCACCTTCACCACCAGCGATATCATTCATCGCATCAACGGTACGTTTGATGGGGTTACTGATTCCCTTACTGATAAAATAAATCAGGATGAGTCCCACCACAAACATCAACCCACAAACTATAATTGTTATATTTCTGATTCGATTAACCGCTGCCACATAGCTACTACGATCCATGACAATTTCTAGAATGCCGACAGGCTGTCCTGAAAAATCATTAATCGCACGCGCATAAACAGTAACTGGAAGGTTCTTATAAACAGACTGTAAACTAACTTCATTGCCTTCAATTGCCTTGTTCATAGCTGCGTTCGAAAGCAGATCGTTTTTCTCCAGTGTCGTCCCCAATGTCTGAAAATTATTATCGCGCTTCACATACAATGAAATATCAACATTGTATTCTTTCTTGAAGTTCTCAAAAAAAGGTCGTCCAAAGGACATACCAAATTCAACCGAACCAATATGTTTCTTGTTATAAAACACAGGAACGATGCCACGAATCCCCAGCCCGGCAACGCCTTTTTCAAGACCAAACACGGGCTTTTTTGTCGCATTGGTTTTAACTACTGTTTTTCTGAATGATGACAGGTCATCACCAAACTTCTCTGGCTTATGGGCGCGCAGAAAAGAAATAGCAGGCGGTGTATGAAACTGGAATTGGCGAACCGCAAATTTGTCCCTGAAAAGTTTAAATAAGGGCACGGTTCGTTTCGCCAGTGCCTGCCTATCACCTTCCGCAAATAGCTTCTGAATTTCTGGTGTTTGCGCGACCATCAGACTCAAGGCCTGCGCCAGATGTCCCGTTGACTTAATTTCAGCCTGGGCATTATCAAATAATGTTTCCAGTTCGCGCAATTCAGCCTTAGAAACGATGCTGGACACTTGAGCAAGAACAAGGGGAACAATAACCGCGATCAATAAAAACAGACTAATAGCAAAACCGCTAATAAGGCGAGTACCTATTTTAAAATTACGAAACATATTCAGTCTCCAACATCTTTGATTATAGAGAATCAAATTCTGGACATTTCATGCCCGCACAATCTTATTCAGAAAAAATAAATACCATTGCCTGGCGGGTCTTCTGCGAGAACTATTTTTACAGCGGAAATCAGGCGGACCCTGGTTACTAAGCCGGATATTATTTGATTGCTCTGGTCATTCTGCAATAATCCAGAAAACCGCCATTCATTTAAGATGTTTTAACGGCATACACAGACATTACTTTAACCTTTGAGGAAAGGAAACGGAGGGACAAATACCATAGAAACATTGTCTACATTATTAGACTGCGCACTCCCCGTTTAAGCCCGCTATTATTCCAACTCTTGCCAACG
>JAADGZ010000277.1 GCA_013152045.1 Gammaproteobacteria bacterium | reverse complement strand
ACAGAGGTTGAAAATATTTGCTTTTCTGATTCTCCCACGAGCATGGGAACCAGAATAGAATTACAAAATACTGAAAATATAATTCTCTGTGTCCTCTGATCGGTGATCCGGTTTACGGTGGCCGGCTCAAACTGCCACCCCGGTGCAGTGACGAGCTGGCGCAGGCCTTACGTAAATTTCATCGCCAGGCCCTGCATGCCGCTCGGCTGGGACTGGAACACCCCGTCACAGGGGAACAAATGGAATGGGAAGCGCCCCTGCCGGAAGATATGCAACTATTGATCGGCGCCCTGCAGGAAGATGCTCGCCAACTGGAAGAAGAATAATTTTCACCACAGAGGACACGGAGGTCACAGAGGTTGAAAATATTTGCTTTTCTGATTCTCCCACGAGCATGGGAACCAGAATAGAATTACAAAATACTGAAAATATAATTCTCTGTGACCTCCGTGTCCTCTGTGGTGAAAGTTTTTTAATAATGAAAAAAAGCACACCCAATTCAGGCTGCTGGTTAGCTGCTGACTGGCCGGCGCCGGTGAATATCCACGCTGGCACCACTCTGCGTAGCGGCGGGGTAAGCCTGCCGCCTTATGCTTCTCTTAATCTGGGAGATCATGTCGGCGACAACCCCGCCGCCGTTGCTGAAAACCGCCGACGTCTGAATTTACCCACAGAACCCGTCTGGCTCCGGCAAACTCACAGCACACAAATCATCGATGCTGCCCGCTGCGCACCCAACCAGAATGAGGCAGACGGCAGTTATACCACCCAGCCTCAGGTTATCTGCAGCGTACTCAGCGCGGACTGCCTGCCAATTTTAATCTGCGACCGCACCGGCGCCACAGTTGCCGCCGTGCATGCCGGCTGGCGCGGACTGGCAACCGGTATTATCGAACAGGCCATTGCAACACTACCAGCCAGTCCCAATGACCTGCTGGTCTGGCTCGGCCCGGCCATTGGCCCGGATGCCTATGAAGTCGGGGATGAGGTGCGGGAAACTTTTATAGCCCACACCCCTGCTGCCAAAACGGCCTTCGCTGCGCAGCAGGGCAAATGGCGCATGGACATCTATCAGCTCGCCCGCCAACGGCTGCAGGCGCTGGGTATCACCGCTATCTATGGAGGAAACCACTGCACCTTCACGGAAAAACAATATTTCTATTCCTATCGTCGAGATGGCCTCACTGGCCGCATGGCAAGCCTGATATGGCTGGAGTAGAAGTGACCATAATTGTCACTTTCTGACTTTCATTGACTTCCTGACCCTGTAAAAAAACATAGCGGCGCTATTTTATTCACCAATAAACGATGCAACCATTTGTTTTTCGTGAAATTTATTTTGGTTCTGGGAAATTGGCACACACCATGCAACAAACAGGGCAACAAAGCGATTAAGTTTCCGGTAATCCTGTCGATAACAGCAGCAGCCCGTTAACTTGACAGCCAACAGGGACGGGAATTTATTCACTCAGGATTATTATTCATTTTGCAGGAGTAGCTACATGACACTTTCAGATATCAAACTTAGCAGAAACAAGGGTTTTACCCTGATCGAACTGATGATCGTGGTTGCGATTATCGGCATCCTCGCCGCCATCGCCATCCCAGCTTATAATGGCTACATCCGCAACGCCCGTATGCAGAAGGTCACTGACCATATGGATACTGCACGCCGCTGGATTACCGCAGGTTTTGCCTCTGACGCCAGCCGTCGTTCCATGGGTATCACCTATCTACTCGCAAATGAAATGGGCTCAGGTAATGGCGCTGAAACTGAATTCCCTCGGGTTCTTCAGAACATACTCAACTCCCTCAATCAGGACATCGGCCAAACTTGTGTGGGTAATCAAAATTGTTCAGTCTCCGCACCTGAGGGTGGCGTACTGCCCTACGCAGCAGCAGCGGTTGATGCAACTGGCGTAGTCGGGGTTTCATTTACCACAGGCCCCAGTGGTCCTGCTGGCGAATGGGTAACAGGCGACACAATTTCAATTCAACGTCCGTTATATCTGGACTTCCAGACTACCACTCAAACAATAGATGTTAATTACTAAAACATTTAGCTGAAGAAAAGGCCCCTCATCATGGGGGGCCTTTTTTTTAGTGTTTTTTAATTGTTGCAACTATTACAACCTACAACTTCAAAGACTCTTTCCCTGAAATCGAGTCGGATAGATAGACAGGCTGGTAGTTCGAACTAAAAATTCCAATCACCAGAAATATCACAGGCTTATCATAAATGATAACTCGAGATCTTTTTACATCAAAGTTCAAGGCTTTCGGAATACACTTCGCTATAAGTTTTAGCATTTTTCTTGTCCTGCTCTATTTCATTATTTTTCACTGGTATCCTCAGCCATTCTTTACCACCGATGGTGGCTGGCAAGGTATTCGAATCATAGCGCTTGTTGATCTGGTGCTTGGCCCCACACTAACCTTTATCGTATTCAACCCAAAAAAATCACTTAAACTGTTAAAAATGGATTTGTCCGTTATTGCCGCGTGTCAGATAGCCGCCCTGGTATGGGGAATATGGGCAGTACACAACGAACGGCCTTATCTGGTGGTATTTGCAGATGGCATTTTCTATCCACTGGCATATTACCAAATCAGTGAGACGGGATTAAAAAATGAAGACCTCGATAAACTCGCCTCAGGAGCTAAACCCCCAATAAAGGTTTATATCGATGTTCCTTCTGACAAAAAGGAATATTTCGCTTTATTAACAGAGGCCACGAGAACCAAACCTATTCATTATATGGGCGAGCGTTACAAACGTTTCGATAAAAGTGAAATAGAGAATATTTCCCGTTTCAGTATCAATATGGATGCCTATTTGAAAGGTGAATCCATGGCATGGCATGAAGAATATCAACAGTTTGCTAAAACTTACTCAAATGAACTTGATAATATGCTATTTTTTCCCCTGAATGCCCGCTACGATAAACACATTGTGGCGTTCGATAAGCGCTCCATGAATTTTGTTAAAACATTAAATATTCCGCCGCCCGACATTGATGAGGTTATCCGGGGCAAAAAAGAGGCTAAAAGAAGAAGGGAACAAGCGAAACAGAAAAACGCCGCCACGGCAGACTGAAATGCAACATAGAAAGGCCTGCATTATGCCTTTGTTTCTTTTCACTTCTCTCGTGTATTTTATCATCACCATGCCAATATCAAGCACCAGTGGTAGAGCTGCTTTTCTGTTTTGTTGTGAATTATTATTTTATTAACAACCAGGTGATTCGCTAATGCAAACACACCATCACAGGCAATGAAAAGCTTAAAAAAATACAAGCTAGTCACTTTCTTTGCTCTGCTGATTGTACTTGCTTCCTTCCTGGTTTATTACCCAGGCTTAAATGGCCCGTTCATCTTCGATGATTTCGACAATATCGTAAATAACAAGAATGTCCATATACAGCAACTATCATTAGACACGATCCAGAAAGCCGCCGGCTCACTTACCTCCGGTGTCTTTGGACGCCCTATCGCCGCGCTCAGTTTTGCTTTCAACTATTATTTAACCAATGGCGCTGATAACCCATTTGGATTCAAATTATTCAATATATTAATTCATAGCATTAATGGAATATTAGTACTATGGCTAACAATGCTGATTTTCACTCAGCTACAAAAACATCCCTCTCAACCACTAAAATATTTTTCGAACAAACAATATCTTATTGCACTTGCCGGTGGCGCGGCTCTGCTATGGGTTGTCCACCCGATTCAATTGACCAGCGTACTTTATATCGTACAACGCATGACATCCCTGGCTGCCATGTTTATGTTGTTGGCATTAATTTGCTACCTGCATGGTCGTACTGCACTATTAAACGGACAACGACGCAAAGGAGTTTTCTGGCTAACAGGACTGCCGGTATTTGGTCTTGCAGCCGTTTTTTGCAAGGAAACCGGGGGGCTATTACCGCTATATGTAGCACTACTCGAGCTGGTATTATTTTCCAATAGTTCACCCTGGAATCGCTGGCTAAGCTTATCGAAACAAGCTCGGCTGGGAATAATGGCGGGCGCAGGTGTTGTAATTATATTTTTTGCCATCGCCGCCATCCTGTATTCGATCCCCACTTATAGTAGTCGAAATTTCAGCTTGGTAGAACGCCTGTTAACAGAAGCACGTGTCCTGGTATTTTATA
>JAADGZ010000123.1 GCA_013152045.1 Gammaproteobacteria bacterium | reverse complement strand
ATGGGTTTCCCCTCTGGACTTCGCGCTTTGCTCTACCCATCCTACTATTTTTCGCTGCAAGCAGCGGGGAATTAAACCCAACGGAGATTAATATCTTAAAGATCCAGCCTTCCGCGTGGGCACAAAAATCGTGCACCACAGGCACGTCCTTCGGTCGCCCCCCCCTCTCCCCGATGGGGAGAGGGGGTTAACGGAACAGCAGTGTGCTATTTTATTTTTCTTCCGGCTGCATGCGTTCAACGCTGCGGAACCCCTGCGCCAGCAGGTGACCACGTTGGGCGCGTTCACCTTCAAATTTTGCCATGTCCGCTGTTTTCAATAGCTTATGACGCTTGCCGGAATGAATGACAAGATAATCATCCTGCTCAATCACCGTAATCGCCGTGACATATTCCTCTCGCAGTTTGGTTTTATTGGAAGGAATGTTGATGATTTTCACACCCTTGCCTTTAGGCAACTGGGGCAATTCTTCGATATGATGGATCAACAGGCGGCCTTCATTGGTGACAACGGCAACCCAGTGCGTATCCATACCGGTAACCGGCACGGGGGGCAGAACTTTTGCGCCGGCGGCAACCTTTAACATAGCTTTACCTTTCCTGTTCTTGGTAATCATGTCTTCGAGTCGAGCGACAAAGCCATAACCAAAGTCCGTTGCCAGTAGATATAATTGTGCGGGATCGCCGCTCATTACACCGCAGAAGGTGGCGCCACTGATCGGTGTCAGGCGGCTGGTTAAGGGTTCACCCTGACCCCGCGCGGATGGCAGGGTATGCGCGGGTAAGGAATAGGTGCGTCCGGTAGAATCGATAAACACGGCCAGCTGATTGGTCTTGCCGCGCGTGCTATGTAGCCAGGCGTCTCCCGATTTATAATTCAGGCTAAGAGAATCGACTTCGTGCCCTTTGGCCGCCCGCACCCAGCCTTTTTCTGAAATAATAATGGTGATCGGATCAGCGCTGATCAAGGCGGTTTCACTCATGGCCTGGGCGGCATCACGGGCGACAATGGGGGAACGACGATCATTGCCATGCTCCTTGATGACCGCTTCCAGTTCCTTGCGGATCAGCGTTTTCAGGCGTTGATTCGAGGACAGAATTTTTTCCAGACCATCACGTTCTTCGCTGAGTTCTTTTTGCTCGGCGCGAATGCTCATTTCTTCAAGTTTAGCCAGATGCCGCAACTTCAATTCAAGAATCGCTTCGGCCTGCTCATCGCTGAGCTTGAAGCGTTTCATTAATACCGGCTTGGGCTTATCATTTTCGCGGATAATGCGAATGACTTCATCGATATTCAGGTAAGCGATGAGCAGACCATCGAGAAGATGCAGACGACGAGTAATTTTATCCAGCCGATGTTGCAGACGACGGCGCACGGTTTCGGTTCTAAACACCAGCCATTCATTCAATAACTGAACAAGGTTTCTGACTGCCGGACGGCCATTGAGACCGATCATGTTCATATTAATGCGGTAACTGCGTTCCAGATCGGTAGTGGCAAACAGATGGGTCATTAATTCGTCTGCATCCACCCGGTTAGAGCGGGGAATGATCACCAGTCGGGTCGGATTTTCATGATCCGACTCATCGCGGATGTCCACCACCATCGGCAATTTTTTCGCATTCATCTGTGCCGCGATCTGTTCCAGTATTTTAGCCGGTGAGGCCTGGTGCGGCAGTGCCGTTATAATAATGTCATCATGTTCTTTTTCATAACAGGCACGCATGCGCAGGCTGCCATTTCCCTTCTCGTACATTTGTAAAAGATCGGCTTTGGAGGTAATGATTTCCGCCTCGGTGGGATAGTCGGGACCGGGAATATATGCACACAGATCTGTTACCGTGGCCTTTGGGTTCTGTAATAGATGAATACAGGCCGAGACTACTTCGCGCAGGTTATGCGGTGGAATGTCGGTGGTCATCCCCACAGCAATGCCAGTGGCACCGTTAAGCAATACGTTGGGCACACGCGCAGGCAGTAACACCGGCTCATTCAGGCTACCATCAAAGTTGGGCTGCCATTCCACCGTGCCCTGCCCCAGTTCAGACAGCAGTAAATCGGCATAAGCGGAAAGCCGCGATTCCGTGTAGCGCATGGCGGCGAAGGATTTAGGATCATCCGGCGAACCCCAGTTGCCCTGTCCCTGCAATAACGGATAACGATAGGAGAAAGGCTGCGCCATCAACACCATCGCCTCATAACAGGCCGAGTCACCGTGCGGATGGAATTTACCGAGCACGTCACCCACGGTACGCGCCGACTTTTTAAACTTGGATCCCGCCTTCAGACCCAGTTCCGACATGGCGTAAATAATACGCCGCTGCACCGGTTTAAGACCGTCGCCAATATGCGGCAGAGCGCGATCCAGAATCACGTACATAGAATAATCCAGATAGGATCGTTCTGTGAATTCCTTTAAGGGTAATAGCTCGATATTGTCGTCAATGGGTATGCTTGCCATGATTCGGGGGTTCCACTTTTATATTTTGGTTGTTAAACGCAGAGGACGCGGAGACGCAAAGACGCAGAGAAAATATTTTTTATTTCTGTGAATTTATAAAAATATATGCGCCTCATATTATTGTTAGTCGTAATAAACAATTTTATCAAACCTCCGCGTCTTTGCGCCTCCGCGTTCTCTGCGTTAATTACACGCCACTCAATTCAAACCTCCGCGTCCTCTGCGTTAATCACACCTCTCTCAATTCAAACCTCAGCCAGGTCGCCTTTTTCTTCCAGCCATTTTTTTCGGTCGGCGGCGCGTTTTTTCGCCAGCAACATGTCCATCATCTGTGCGGTGCCATCACCAGATTCAATAACTAATCTTGCCAGTCGGCGGGTATCGGGATCCATCGTGGTTTCGCGCAGTTGCAGGGGATTCATTTCACCTAACCCTTTGAAGCGGGTAACGTTAACCTTGCCTTTTATTTTTTCTGCACTGATACGGTCTAGCACCCCCTGGCGCTCGCTATCATCAGTGGCATAGAAAACCTGCTTGCCTACATCGATTCGGTACAGGGGCGGCATCGCCACATGGACGTGACCTTCGTCTACCAGACTATTGAAGTGACGCAGGAACAGGGCCGTTAACAGAGTGGCAATATGGGCACCGTCTGAATCGGCATCGGCAAGAATAATTACCTTGCCATAACGCAGTCCCTTGAGATCACTGGAACCCGGATCCACGCCCAGCGCCACCGATATATCATGCACTTCCTGCGAGGCCAGCACTTCGGCTGAATCCACTTCCCAGGTATTGAGAATTTTGCCGCGTAACGGCATGATGGCCTGGAACTCACGATCCCGGCCCTGCTTAGCCGAACCTCCGGCCGAGTCCCCTTCTACCAGAAATAGTTCGCCCTGCATGGGATCCTGTGTGGCGCAGTCCGCCAGCTTGCCCGGTAAAGCCGGCCCCTGGGTGACTTTCTTGCGTACCACCTTGCGTCCGGCACGCAGGCGGGTCTGGGCATTGCTGATCGCCAGCTCGGCAATGCGCCCGGCTTCTTCTACATTCTGGTTTAACCACAGACCAAAGGCATCCTTGACGATACCGGAAACAAAGGCGGCGCATTCACGCGAGGACAGGCGTTCCTTGGTCTGGCCGGAAAACTGCGGATCGGAAATTTTAACCGAGAGCACATAGCTGACCTTATCCCAGACATCTTCCGGCGACAGCTTGACACCACGGGGCACCAGATTATGGATTTCACAAAACTCGCGCACTGCTTCGGTCAAGCCGGTGCGTAAACCATTGACATGGGTGCCACCCTGGGCGGTCGGAATCAGGTTGACGTAGCTCTCGGCCACAT
>JAADGZ010000108.1 GCA_013152045.1 Gammaproteobacteria bacterium | reverse complement strand
TAGGTTTGGGTAGTGTTTATTATTCTTTCGTTGTCCTTAAAGTTCTTTGAGTTTTATCGCCTGAAAAGTAAAAGCAGGTTTAAGCGGTGAGTAATTTTATGGGCCATTTCAGAGGCATCTCTGACGGATTAAAATACGCGGCTAGCGTGTGCTCAGTTTCAGCGCACTACCAATCACCCTTCGACAAGCTTAGGGCGAACGGGTTTGACTGAACAGCAGGGTGAACGGTTTTGATTGAACAGGAATCTGGAACATTTAATTTAGCCGCGAAGCAAGCATGACGGGCAAGCGCAAAATGGTGAGTATGGGCAATAGCCTGTGCTCTGCTTTAGTATGTCAAGGGAATTGAAATATTCTTGCCCTGATTTGAGTGAAGCGTCCATTAGACGAATCCCGCACATCGCGCTATAATCAGCGGCTACTCAAAATATGCGCCCGTAGCTCAGCTGGATAGAGTACCGCCCTCCGAAGGCGGGGGTCACAGGTTCGACTCCTGTCGGGCGCGCCATTTCCCTTATCCTGTGAGCAGCATACAAAATCCCTGTTGATGCAAAAACATCAACTGAAAAATATTTGATGATGTTTTCATGTTTTATTAAATATAAAAACTACCTCCCTGAGAGGTGGTGGCGGGTTTGAAGCTTGCGCCCTTCTTTACTCTTTCGTTTGTCCTTACTGTTAATACCAGAAACAATATTTCAACAAGTATGATTTTGCTTTGATCGCTTGAGGGTCGTTGGCGATCACTTTCCCTTATAAACTTAATATGATTAAGTTTTTTACTCTACAGTTTGTTAATAATCGTCTTAATTTTTAAGGGGCCACTACCGTTGAATTAATTCTAAACTGTTGATAAAGCCAGCCGATAAAAAAACATACTGATTCTTTCGCCCTTTTTTTATGAGCAACCGGGTGATTTGACTACATTGATGTGGGTTATTTTACAAGGGGTAAGCAACATGAGCTGGTTGTCTGATCTGTCCATACGCTACAAGATTTTTTCCATTATTTTTATTGCCGTTGCCGGGCTGGCGGCCAATCTAATTTTTAATTATGCCGCCACTCGCAGCAATGCTCTGCGCCTGCATAATGTGCAGGCGGTCTATTTCCCGACCCTGGAGCGCATCGATGCCAACCTGGTGCGACTGGACAAAATAAAGGAAACGCTGAATGGAGCCGCCTCGGCGGGTGAGGTGGAAATGATCGAGGATGCCGATGTGCTGGCGGCAGCTATGCGCCAGGGATTTGCAAAAATTGAAGCACTGGATAGCGAGGTCAGCGGTGGCGTTGTGTTGTTACAGAAACAGTTTGATGATTATTATGCGGCTGCAAAACCCCTGACCCAGGGCATGATCGAGGGTACTCTGGCGGCGCAGCAGATTCAGCCGACAGTCGCAAAAATGACCGCTGCGCTGGGCAAGTTCAGCAGCAGTCTGAAACATTTTCGTAAAGCCAGTTATCAGCGCTTTACCGACACGATTAATGACGCCAATGCCTCATCCGAGTGGGCCCTGACCATGGGGCTAATTATTGCCATGATTTGTGTTGGCCTGGTTAGCACCAGTGGTTTGGTCATTGGCAATGTGCTGCAGAAAAATATTAGCCGGGTGGTGCAGAATCTAATCGAGATCGCACATGGGGAGGCCGATCTAACCACGCGCCTGGAACAGCAGGGCAAGGATGAAATTGGCCAGCTGGTTGGCGCCTTCAATGTCTTTATTGAAAAACTGCAGAACATTATCCGCAATGTCTCCGGTTCTACTTCGCAACTGGCCACGGCGGCAGAAGAGATGGCACAGATATCGGAAGAAAGTAATAGCAGTGTCATTCGCCAGGCATCGGAAACTGAGCAGGTTGCTTCTGCCATGAACGAGATGAGTTCAACTGTGGCGGAAGTGGCACTCCATGCCAAAGAAGCCGCCGAGTCAGCGCAAAATGCTAGCAGTGCTTCCACTAAGGGACGTCAGGTGGTGGAACAGACGATCACGGCTATCGGCAGTCTTGCAAACGAGGTGGAACAGGCGGCAACGGTGATTCAGAAACTGGAACACGACAGTGAGAATATCGGTGGCGTACTGGAAGTGATTCGTGGCATTTCTGAGCAGACCAACCTGCTGGCATTGAATGCTGCTATTGAAGCGGCCCGTGCGGGCGAACAAGGACGAGGCTTTGCCGTGGTTGCGGATGAAGTCCGCACCCCGGCTAGTCGCACCCAGGAGTCTACCAAGGAAATCCAGGCTATGATTGAGAGTCTGCAATCAGGTTCAGCCCAGGCCGTTGCGGTGATGGAAGAAAGCCGCAGTAAGGCGCAAGCCAGCGTCGAGCAGGCCCGTCTGGCCGGAGAATCCCTGCGCGAAATTACCGAGGCAATTGGTACCATCAGTGATATGAATACGCAGATTGCCAACGCTTCTGTGGAACAGGGCAGCGTCGTTGAAGAGATCAACCGCAATGTCAGTAGCATCAGCGAAATTGGTGAACAAACTTCGCAGGGAGCGCAACAGACGGCTACCGCCAGTCAGGAAATGTCACAGCTTGCCACACGATTGCAGGTTGAAGTTGGGCAGTTCAAGGTATAGTGCTATTTTAGCGGCGGGGTGCGAGCAGCGAGATAAAGCGGCAATCTGTTCCCGGTAACTTTATAATTTGCGTAAGCGTTCAGCAGTATTCTGCGCAGCAAGATTTTCCGACTGGCCGTGGCTTTCACGCTTCAGCATCAGTTACACTCCAGCTTGATCAATATGGCTGGAGATGGAAATGTCAGAGATCCTACCCGACAGGCAAAAACAATCCCTAATCTGGCTGCTGCTTGCGCTTGCCGCACTGGTGGTCATTATTGCTGGGATGCGTGCTATAACGCCGATTCTGGTGCCTTTTTTGTTGTCGATTTTTATTGCCGTGGCCTGCCGTTCGCCCATGGCCTGGCTAACTCAGCACAAACTACCGCCTGCACTTGCGGTGCTCATTATTATCATCGGTTTGGTTGTCGCTTTTTTTCTTACTGCTTTGTTTGTTGGCAGCTCACTCAGCGACTTTAGCCGCTCTTTGCCCCAGTATCAGGATCGCTTGCATGGCTTGACCCTGACCCTGTTGGATAGCATGCAGAAACTGGGTATGGATACCTCGAGTCTGAACCTCGAAAATATTATCAATCCGGTGGCGGCCATGCAGCTGGTACAAGCCCTGCTCGGTGGACTGGGTCAGGTGCTGGGTAATACCTTTTTGATCTTGTTGACCGTGGTCTTCATTCTGCTGGAAAGCTCCAGCTTTGCCGCCAAACTGCAGGCCATGGCTGGTGATAGCGAAAAATCCATGGCCCGTTTCAAACGTTTTATTACCGGCGTCAATCATTACATCGCCATCAAGTCGCTGGTTAGTTTGGCTACGGCCATTATCGTTGCTCTCGCGCTGATGATCATTGGCGTGGATTATCCCGTACTTTGGGGTTTTCTCGCCTTTTTGCTTAACTTCATTCCCAACATTGGTTCGATCATCGCCGCAGTGCCGGCCATTCTGCTGGCTCTGATCCAGTTGGGTCTGGGTGCCGCCGGTGCTACCGCCCTGGTTTATCTGCTGGTGAATTTTATTATCGGCAATTTCGTTGAGCCGCGTCTGCTTGGGCGGGGTATTGGTCTCTCCACCCTGGTAGTGTTCCTGTCTCTGATCTTTTGGGGATGGCTGCTGGGGCCGGTGGGTATGTTGCTATCTGTGCCCCTGACCATGAGTCTGAAAATTGCCCTGGAAGATAACCCGCAAAGCCGCTGGCTGGCAATTTGGTTGGGTCCTCATCCCCAGGCTGATTAACGCTGTCATTT